>CALMLL010000081.1 GCA_937868075.1 uncultured Marmoricola sp.
CGAGACGGGTTCAGGTCGGGTTAGTCCAAGGCGAGAAAGTGCTCCAGGCCGAGCGTCAGACCGGGGCGTTGACCGATCTCGCGCAGCCCGAGGAGCACCCCCGGTGTGAAGCTCACGCGGTCCAAGGAGTCGTGTCGGATCGTCAGCGTCTCTCCGCGGCCGCCGAGGATCACCTCCTGGTGGGCCACCAGGCCGCGCACGCGCAGCCCGTGCACCCGCACGCCCTCCACATCGGCTCCCCGAGCCCCGTCGAGGCCGGTGCTGGTGGCATCCGGCATCGGTCCCAGTCCGGCTTCACGACGAGCCGCCGCGATGAGTTCGGCGGTCCGCCTGGCGGTACCGCTGGGAGCGTCGGCCTTGTCGGGATGGTGCAACTCGACGACCTCGACGGACTCGAAGTGTGCCGCTGCCTGAGCCGCGAACCGCATCATCAACACCGCGCCGATGGAGAAGTTGGGTGCGATCAGGACCCCGGTGCCGGGTGCTGCTTCGAGCCAGACACGCAAGGTGTCAAGGCGACCCTCGTCGAAGCCAGTCGTGCCCACCACGGCGTGGATCCCGTGGTCGATGCACCATCGCAGGTTGTCCATGACCGCGTCGGGATGGGTGAAATCCACCACCGCTTGGGCAGATGCTCGGGCGAGATCGGCGATGTCGTCCCCGACGTCGATCGCGGCGACGAGTTCCATGTCCTCGGCGTGTCCGACCGCTCGACAGACCTCACTGCCGACTTTGCCTCGGGCGCCCAGCACCCCGACTCGCAGGTGGCTCATGGCCCAACCTTATGGCCACCGGCGCAGCAAGGTGGTGCCCGGCGTACCGCACACCACCCCGCCAAGACGGCTCTAGACGCTGACCCCGCCGAGGATGTCTTGAACCTCAGCCGGCGTTGTCGCCGCCTGCAATCGGGCCACCTGGGCCTTGTCGACGAACACCTCGGCCAACTTCGACAGCAGCGCCAAGTGGTCGTTGCCTGCGCCGGCGATGCCGACGACGAACTCGGTGGGTTTGCCGTTCCAGTCCAGACCGCCGGGGTATCGCACGAACGAGAGCGCGGTTCGGTGGATCGAGGACTTCGCCTCGTTGGTGCCGTGCGGGATGGCCAGCAGGTTGCCCATGTGCGTCGACACGGAGGCTTCCCGCTCATGCATCGCGTCGACGTACGCCGGATCGACCGCGCCTGCGGCGACCAGCAGTTGGCCGGCCTCGGTGATGGCCGCGTCACGCGTGGTCGCCCGCCCGTTCATCACGATCGCCGAATCGGCCAACACGCCACCCGATGCCGACGCCGCTTGCGGGGCACTTTCGGAGGCAGCCCCAAAGCCCACGCCGTTGGTTCGGTGCAGCAGGTCCACGATCTCGTCATAGCGTGGCGAGGCCATGAAGTTGTCGACACTGACGTGCACCGCCGACGCGGTCCGTTGGCGAGCGCGTTCGGTCAGGTCCTGATGGGTGACCACAAGGTCGTATTCGTCATCGAGGCTGCTGATCGCCTTGTTGACCACGCTGACATCGGAGTAGCCGGCGCCTTGGATCTTCTTGCGCAGGACCGATGCCCCCATCGCGGAGGACCCCATGCCGGCATCGCAGGCGAAGACGATCTTGTGGATCGCGCCCACGGCAGTCGCGACACCACCGGCACCTGCAGCAGCCAGCGTCGAGGAGGCAATGGACTTCTTGCCCTTCATGGCCTCCATGTCGGCGGTCGCCTTCGACAGATCACCCTCGTCGTCGGAACGGTCGATCTTGAGGAGGAACGACGCCACGAGGAAAGTGACGATCAGAGCGCTGAGCCAACACAGGCTGACGCCCACGAAACTGCCCTTGGCAAGGGAGGCATAGACCGCGAAGACCGACCCCGGAGCGGCAGGTGCCACCAGGCCGGACTTGAACATCACGTTCATCAGGGTTCCGGTCGCCCCGCCGGCGATCAGCGCCAACAACAGGCGCGGCTTGGCCAGCACGTAGGGGAAGTAGACCTCGTGGATGCCGCCGAAGAACTGGATGATCAGCGCGCCGGGCGCGGTGGCCTTGGACACTCCCCGACCGAAGATCATGTAGGCCAGCAAGAGCCCGGCTCCGGGCCCCGGGTTCGCTTCCAGAAGGAACAGCGCCGAGCGCCCCGCCTGCTTGGCCTGGTCGAGGGCCAGCGGCGTGAGCACGCCGTGGTTGATGGCGTTGTTCAGGAACATCACCTTGGCCGGCTCGATCACCAACGCGGTGAACGGGAGGAGCCCGTTGGTGACGAGGAACTCCACGCCGTTGCCGAGCCACTGCATGACGGTGCGCAGGATGGGACCGAGGATGAACATCGCCCCGATCGCCATGACCGCACCGGTGATACCAGCCGAGAAGTTGTTGACCAGCATCTCGAACCCGGGCTTGATCTTGCCGTCCCAGAGACTGTCGAGCTTCTTCATCACCAAGGCGGTCAGCGGACCCACGATCATCGCGCCGAGGAACATCGGGGAGCCCCCGGTGTCGGCGTACGACGCATGGAAGATCGGGTCGTGGGTGGCCATGATGATGCCCATGGTGGCCAGGGCCCCGACCACGCCCCCGCGGATCTTGTAGATGTTGTAGCCGCCGGTGTAGGCGATCAGGAGTGGGAGAAGGAAGAAGATGCCGGGGCCGACGATCGTGGCGATCTTGGCGTTGGGGGTCCATCCCACGGGGATGAAGAAGGCCGTGATGAGGCCCCAGCCGATGATGGCCCCGATGTTGGGCATCACCATGTTGGACAAGAAGGTTCCGAACTTCTGGACCTTCACCCGCATGCCTGCCCCCGCTGGGGCACTGTGGGTCGCGACGGACATCTATCCTCCCGAAAGGGTCGACAGTGATTTAAGTCACTGAATTTCCGCAGTATCGTGCATAAACCGACAAGGTGGCCAGAACTCAACACCCCCCATTTTGTCCGTTTATGTTGTTTCCCCTTTGTTTTTTCCGCCGACCCGCCAATTCCTCACACATTGGAGGCCCAAATGAAGGCTTTACGGTTCTACGCTCCCGAAGACGTCCGCCTCGAGGACGTCCCCGAGCCCGTCTGTGGTCCCGATGAGATCAAGTTGCGGGTGCGCAACTGCTCGACGTGCGGCACCGACGTCAAGATCTTCTACAACGGCCACCAGAACCTCACTCCGCCCCGGACGATCGGCCACGAGATCGCCGGCGAGGTCATGGAGGTGGGTGCCGATGTCAACGCGACGTACAACAGCACCTGGGCGGTCGGCGACCGGGCGCAAGTGATCGCGGCGGTGCCGTGCGGTGAGTGCTACGAATGCCGCAAGGGCTGGATGGCGGTCTGTCAGAACCAGACCTCGGTCGGCTATCAGTACGACGGCGGCTTCGCCGACTACATGATCGTGCCTGCACAGGTCCTCAAAGTGGACGGATTGAACCGCATCCCCGACAACGTCGGATACGACGAAGCCTCAGCCGCCGAACCGTTCGCCTGCGCGATCAACGCCCAGGAACTGTTGGGGATCGAGGAGGGCGACACGGTTGTGGTCTTCGGCGCCGGGCCGATCGGGTGCATGCACATCCGGATCGCCCGCGGAGTCCACCGCTGCGGTCCGGTCTACCTGGTCGATGTCAACGCCGAGCGTTTGCAGATGTCGGCGGAGGCGGTGCAGCCCGACGAGATCATCGACGGCTCGACCGTCGACGTTGTGGCCAAGGTCATGGAGCTGACCGGGGGGCGGGGCGCTGACGTGATCATCACCGCGACCGCAGCAAACATCACCCAGGAGCAGGCGATAGCGATGGCGGCGCGTAATGGTCGCATCTCCTTCTTCGGTGGGCTCCCGAAGACAAATCCGACAATTACCTGCGATTCGAATCTGGTCCACTATCGCCAATTGCATATCCACGGCGCCAACGGCTCGGCTCCCGAACACAACAAGCGAGCCCTGGAGTACATCTCGACCGGCCAGGTGCCGGTCAAGGACCTCATCACCCGCCACATCCCCCTTGGCGAGGTTATGGACGCTTTCGAGATCGTGAAGAACGGCGAGGCGATCAAGGTGACCGTCGAGCCGGGCTCATGAGACGCCGCGACAGCATCCTCGAGGTTCGTTGAGCCGCACACGCCTCACTCGGGGCCGACGACCGCCAGGGTCTCGCGTTGGCTGAACAGTTTGGCGGCCAATTCGCGCACGTCAGACATGGTCACCGCATCGATCGAGGCGAGGATCTCCTCGACGCCGCGCAGCGTGCCGTGAAACATCTCCGACTCCCCCAGTCGGTGCATGCGGCTGGCCGACTCCTCCAGACCCAACACCAGGCCACCGCGCAACTGGCCCTTGGAGCGAGCCAACTCCTCCTCGGTGAGGCCCTGTGCAGCCACGTCGCTGAGCACCTGGCGGCTGACCCGGAGCACGTCGCCCACCTTGCCGGGCAGGCAGCCGGCACTGACGGCCACCAACCCGGCGTCGGAGTACGACGACGCGAAGGAATAGACCGAGTAGGCCAGCCCACGGCGCTCTCGAACCTCCTGGAAGAGCCGACTCGAGGTCCCCCCACCCAGAGCCGAGTTCAAGACGGCCAGCCCGTGGCGTCGAGGGTCCGAGCGGGTGATCCCACCCACGCCCAACAGGAGATTGAACTGTTCGATCGGCCGGCGCACGAAGCTCTGCCCAGAGCGAAGCCCGCGCGCGCGATCGGCGCGGCGGGGCGGGTCGGGTGTGGCCGCACCGGCGAGGAATCCACGCCGGCCGAACGCCTTGACCACCATGGCCACAACCTCGTCGTGGTCGAGGTTGCCGGCCGCAGCGACGGTCATGGCCGGCGCCAGGTAGTGGCGGCGGTAGTAACGGTTGATCTGCTCGCGGGTGAGATCTTCGATCGAGTCCGGCCGCCCGGCGATGGGTTTGGCCAGACTGGAGCCCGACCATCCGTGCTCGGCGATGAGATTGTGGACGACGTCGTCGGGGTCGTCGTCGTGCATGGCGATCTCGTCGAGAATCACTTCCCGCTCGGCCTCGACGTCGGCGGGAGCGATCAGTGAACTGGTCAACATGTCGCCCAGCACGTCGATGGCCAACGGCAGGTCCTCGTCGATGACCCGCGCGTGATAGCAGGTGTACTCCTTGGCGGTGTAGGCGTTGAACTCCCCGCCCACGCCGTCCAGCGACGCCGAGATCTCCAGACCTGAGCGCTCCGGGGTGCCCTTGAAGAGCAGGTGTTCCAAGAAGTGCGAACAACCCGACAAGCGCTGGGCCTCATCGCGCGAACCGACCCCGACGTACACCCCCACGGCAGCCGAGCGAACCCCGGGAAGGTTCTCGGTGATCACGCGGAGACCCGAGTCGAGCACAGTACGCCGCACCCTGCTGACCACCGCGCCGGTTTCGTCGCGGGTGCTCAGCAGGGTGATGGTGGTGCCGGGGTCCTGCGCGAACGCAGGCCCCGGCGAACCAATGGTCAAGCTCAGTCCTCGGCGGGCTCGTCGGAGTCGGTCGACTCCGCGCTTTCCTCGACAACCGGGATCAGGGACAGCTTGCCGCGGTCCTGGATCTCAGCGATTTCGACCTGGATCTTCTGACCGACCGACAAGACGTCCTCGACGGCGTCGACGCGCTTCCCGCCGGCCAGGGCCCGCAGCTTGCTGATGTGCAGCAGGCCGTCCTTGCCCGGGAGGAGGGAGACGAAGGCTCCGAAGTTGGTCGTCTTCACGACGGTGCCGAGGTAGCGCTCGCCAACCTCCGGCATCGTCGGGTTGGCGATCGCGTTGACAGCGGCGCGGGCGGCCTCGGCGGCCTCACCGTTGGTGGCACCGATGTAGATCGTGCCGTCGTCCTCGATGGTCAGTTGGGCCCCGGTGTCGTCCTGGATCTGGTTGATGACCTTGCCCTTGGGCCCGATCACCTCGCCGATCTTGTCGACCGGGATGGTGATGGTGATGATCCGCGGCGCGTGCACGCTCATCTCCTCGGGGGTGTCGATGGCCTCTGCCATGACGTCGAGGATGGTCATACGAGCGTCGCGGGCCTGGGTCAGCGCGGCTGCCAGAACCTCGGCGGGGATGCCGTCGAGCTTGGTGTCCAACTGCAGAGCAGTCACGAA
>CALMLL010000082.1 GCA_937868075.1 uncultured Marmoricola sp.
TGCACAGCTTCGAGGGCTCCGCCTTGCCATCGCGCCGGTTTGACGTCGCCAGCGCAGCGAGCACGGGTCCGATCGCCGCGATGGCGCCGACGAGGCATGCAGATGGATCTAAGTAGTTCTGCGCCGCCGCCCGAGGACCTGGCGGCCACCGTCGCTCCGGCCGACCCCGAGTCGGTGGCCCGCAAGATCCTGCTCGACCAGTTGACCGGTCGCGCCCGAACTCGCCACGAACTTGCCGGCAAACTCGCTGCGCGCAACGTCCCCACCGACATTGCGACCACTCTCCTCGATCGCTTCGAGGACGTCGGACTCATCGATGACGCCGCGTTTGCCAGACAGTGGGTCGAGCAGCGTCGCGAGGGGCGCGGACTCGCCGGCCGGGCCCTGTCTGCGGAGTTGCGCCGCAAAGGGGTGCCTGACGAAGTGATCCGCGAGGCGCTGGATGAGCAAGAGCCCGATGCAGAGATCGAGGCCGCGCGGGTGGCGGTGCGCCGCAAGTTGCGCTCAGTCCAACGACTCGACCGTGATGTCGCAACTCGACGACTCGTCGGCATGCTGGCCCGCAAGGGTCACTCGCCAGGAGTTGCTTACCGACTCGTTCGAGAAGAGCTGCAGATCGTCGAGGACGAGACCGGGATCGAGTAGTGCACCCGCGGTGCTGACGCCCGCCTGTTACTTATGGGTAACCTTGGGCCATGCCCAGTGTCCTCGACCTCTATCGCACGCTGAACCGAGTCCCGGTTGTGGGGGCTCGTGTCTTTGATCGGGCGTTCTCGTTCAAAGCGCCCTACTTCGGCACCATTCGACCCCACTTCGTCAGCATCGAACCCAACCGCGCGGAACTGGTCATTCCCAACCGCCGAGCAGTGCACAACCACATCGGAACGGTGCACGCGATCGCCCTGTGCAACGGCCTCGAGGCGGCCATGGGGGCGCTGGCCGAGGCCACCATCCCGGCGAGCAAGAGGTGGATCCCCAAAGGCATGGACATCGCTTACACCGCCAAGGCGACCTCCGACATCACCTGCATCGCCGAGACCGACCCCGAGCAGTGGACCAGTGACGACCCCGACCTGCCGGTCCGAGTCCGTGGCTTGCGCGACGATGGCACCGTGGTCATCGAGGGCGTCATCCGGCTCTGGGTGACCGACAGACCTTCGAAGTAGATCGGCGTACCCTTGTCCGGTTATGCCTGAGACCGCCCGCACCTACGAAGTGCGCACCTACGGGTGCCAGATGAACGTTCACGACTCCGAGCGCCTCAGCGGGCTCCTTGAGGACGCCGGCTACCAGTCCCACCAGGGCGAAGGGCCTGCCGACGTGGTCGTCTTCAACACCTGCGCGGTGCGGGAGAACGCCGACAACAAGTTGTACGGCAACCTTGGGCACCTGGCTCCGATCAAGGCCGAGCGGCCCGGCATGCAGATCGCGGTGGGTGGCTGCCTGGCCCAGAAGGATCGCGCCACCATCACCACCAAGGCTCCCTGGGTCGATGTCGTCTTCGGAACCCACAACATCGGCTCGCTCCCGGCGCTGCTTGACCGGGCGCGGTCACAGCGCGAGGCGCAGGTGGAGATTCTCGAGAGCCTCGATGTCTTCCCCAGCACCTTGCCGACCAAGCGAGAGTCGGCATACGCCGCCTGGGTGTCGATCAGCGTCGGGTGCAACAACACCTGCACCTTCTGCATCGTCCCGTCGCTGCGCGGCAAGGAGAAGGATCGCCGGCCCGGGGAGATCCTGGCCGAGATCGAGGCGCTGGTCGCCGAAGGTGTCAGTGAGGTCACCCTGCTCGGCCAGAACGTCAACACCTACGGGGTGGAGTTCGGCGACCGACTGGCCTTCGGCAAACTCCTGCGTGCGTGCGGCGAGATCGACGGCCTGGAGCGGGTCCGCTTCACCTCCCCGCACCCAGCGGCCTTCACCGACGATGTGATCGAGGCGATGGCACAGACCCCCAACGTCATGCATCAACTGCACATGCCGCTTCAGTCGGGTTCGGACAAGGTGCTGCGAGACATGCGGCGGTCGTATCGCTCCGAGAAGTTCCTGGGAATCCTCGACAAGGTTCGAGCTGCCATGCCGGACGCGGCAATCTCCACCGACATCATCGTGGGCTTCCCGGGTGAGACCGAGGCGGACTTTGCCGAGACCATGCGAGTCGTCGAAGCCGCGCGTTTCTCCCAGGCGTTCACGTTCCAGTACTCCATCCGCCCGGGTACGCCGGCGGCCACCCTCCCCGACCAACTCCCCAAGCGGGTTGTTCAGGAGCGCTATGAGCGCCTGGTCGCCCTTGTCGAGGACATCGCTTGGGAGGAGAACAAACGCTTCATCGGGCGGACCGTCGAGGTCATGGTTTCCGAGGGCGAAGGCCGCAAGGATCAGACCACTCACCGCCTCTCCGGGCGGGCCCCGGACAACCGGCTCGTGCATTTCAGCCCCACCGATGCGGCCGGCACGACGATCCAGGTGCGCCCAGGTGACATGGCCCGGGTGACGATCACCTACGCCGCCCCCCATCACCTGGTCGCCGACGGTCCGGTCGACAGCATCCGTCGGACCCGATCCGGCGACGCCTGGGAGGCACGGACCCAGCCCGCCACCGGCAACGTGGTCGGCTTGGGGCTGCCGGGGATCGGCCAGCCCGAGGCCTCGGTCGGCCCCGCCTGCGGCTAGGTTCCGCGAGGTCCGGACAAGCCGAACCGGCCGCGTCCAGGCAATGGCTGCGGCCGGTTCGTTGACGTACTCAGGCGGAGGTGTCGCCCTCGCCGGTCTTCTCCTGGAGGAGGTCCTGGGCCTGGTCGACCTGACCCTCGAACTTGCCGCCGGTCTTCTCATCCACCATGTCGCCGGCCTTCTCGATGGCGGCGTCAACCTGCTCGTCGTGCTGGCCGAGAAGTTCCTTGGCCTTGTCGAAGATACCCATGAGGGTCCTTTCTGGAACCGGGTGAATCCTCACGAAACACCCACTCACTTTGAAGTCTGTCAGGCGACCAAGGCCGCTTCAAGGAGAGGGGTCCTGGCCCTGACGTGGCCCAGTGCTGACACACTGAAGACATGACCGCGGGCCCTGTCATCGGCGTCGTGGGACCCACGGCAGCAGGCAAGAGCGACCTCGCCCTCGATCTCGCCGAGCGCCTCGGTGGAGAGGTCATCAACACCGACTCGATGCAGGTCTACCCCGGCATGGACATCGGCACCGCCAAGATCCCCGTCGCCCAGCGCCGCGGCATCGCCCACCACCTGCTCGACTTCCTCGATATCGACCAGACCGCGAGCGTGGCCGCTTTCCAACGGCTGGCTCGCGCAGTGATCGAGGACTGCCACGGCCGAGCCGTCGTGCCGATCGTCGTGGGGGGCTCGGCGCTCTACACCCGCGGGGTGCTCGACGAGATCGACTTCCCGGGCACCGACCCCGCGATCCGGGCCCGCCTGGAGCAGGAACTGGCCGACCACGGCACCCCGGCACTCTATGAACGCCTGCGCCAGGTCGACCCTGCGGCGGCAGCCAGCATCGAACCGGCCAACAGCCGGCGCATCGTGCGCGCTCTGGAGGTGATCGAGCTGACCGGCGGCGGGTTCAAGGCGACGATGCCCGAACTGAAGTACCACTACCCGCGCACCATCCAGATCGGGGTGCGGATGCCTCGCCTCGCCCTCGACCAGCGAATCGAGGCCAGGGTGCACCAGATGTGGGCCCAGGGCTTCGTCGACGAAGTGCGCGGGCTTGAGCCCCGCCTGCGTGGTGCGCGTACGGCGAGTCGGGCCATCGGCTATGCCCAGGTGTTGGCCTTCCTGGCGGGCGAGATCAGCGAGGCAGAGGCGCAGCGCCAGACGATCGTGGCAACCAGGAGGTTCGTTCGCCGCCAGGATGCGTGGTTCCTCAAGGACCCCCGCATCCACTGGGTCGATGCACTCGCCGGAGACGCGGTCGATCAGGCGCTGACGGCCATCGAGAAGGTCACCGCGGCGTCGCAGGACAGGCAGCAGTAGCTGGCCTCGGTGCCGTCGTCGACGGGCAGGAACAAGGCGCGCTCGCCGCAATCGGGGCACCAATGGGCGGTGGCGGGCCACGTGAGGAGGGTCGGGCTCGTTTCCATGTTCTGAGGCTGACACGAGCCACCGACGGTTTTCATCGAGACTGGCCGGTGCAACCGAGAAACCGCAGGTCGTCGGCGTCCCGATCTGCCGGTCCGATCGGCCCGGCGTACCCCCCTAGACTGCGGACGTGAGCGAGCTGCACTTCGTCAAAGGCCACGGCACCGAGAACGATTTCGTGCTCCTTCCCGACGCCAACGGGACGATCGACCTGGCTGAGCAGCAGGTGCGCCACTTGTGCGACCGCCGGGCCGGCCTCGGCGCCGACGGTGTGATCAGGGTGGTGCGCACCGACGCCACCGACGATCCGGCTGCGGTGGCCGCCCGCGACACCGCGGTGTGGTTCATGGACTACAGGAACGCCGACGGTTCGATCTCCGAGATGTGCGGCAACGGCATCCGGGTGCTCGCGCTCTATCTGGCAACCCACGCCGACGTCGACGTGCGCTCGGCGCTGACCATCGCCACGCGCGCCGGCATCAAGTCCGTTGAGTTCGACGGGGCCGACATCACCGTCGACATGGGCCCGCCTGACCTCTCCGGTCAGAGCGAGATCCGGATCGGGGAGCGCAGTTGGCCGGCCCACCGGATCAGCATGGGCAACCCGCATGCGGTGGCCTTCGTGGAGTCCCTCGACGATGCCGGGGATCTGGCCCAGAGCCCCGAGTTCGACGCCGAGGCCTTCCCGGCCGGGGTCAACGTGGAGTTCGTGGAGCGCCGTGGCGAGCGTCATCTCGCGATGCGTGTCTTCGAGCGCGGAGTGGGCGAAACCCGATCGTGCGGCACCGGCGCCTGTGCGGTGGGAGTAGCCGCCGCCACGTTGGACGGTGCCGAGCGCGGTGACAGTTACGTGATCGATGTGCCTGGCGGCACCCTCCGGGTGAGTTGGACTGCCGACGACCGAGTGCTCCTGAGCGGGCCGGCCGTGCTTGTGGCCGAGGGCATCGTCGACCTCTAGGCCGGCTCGGCTAGTGAACCGAGAAGCCGCCGTCCACGGCGATGGCTTGGCCGGTGACGAACCCCGCTGCGGGTGAGGCCAAGAACACTGCCACCGCTTCGAAGTCCTCGGGCACTCCGTTGCGGCCCAGGTGGTGGCGGGCGGCGAGGGCCGCTTCCACGCCGGGTACGGCGACCGTGGCCGCGGTCATGGGAGTGACCACGAACCCGGGGATCAAGGTGTTGGCAGTGACCCCGTGCGGCGCCCACGCCTCGGATTGGGAGCGGCTCAGTCCGCCGACACCGGACTTCGCCACGCCATAGACCCCGGAGTTGCCGAAGGCGCTCCACGTCTGTTGCGAGCCCACGTTGATGATCCGCCCCCAACCCCGGGCGGCCATGCCCGGACCGGCGGCCTGGCCCAGAAGGTAAGGCGCGGTGAGGTTGACCGCCATCGTTTCGGCGAACATCTCCGGTGAGGTCTCTCCCAGTGGAGGGCGATGGTTGACCCCGGCCGCATTGACCAGGATGTCGACATCGGCGGCGAGGTCGGCGGCAGCCGAAGCGGACAAGGTGCCCAGTTCGACCGAGTGCACCTCGACGCTGACCCCGAACGCCTCGAACTCCCTGGCAGTCTCCGCCAGCCGCGGCCTGTCCCGGGCCACAAGCCGCACGTGGGCTCCGGCCCGTCCCAGCGCCCGAGCCATGGCCCTGCCGATCCCGCTGCTGCCTCCGGTGACCAGCGCCACTCGGTCGGACAGGTCGAACAGGGAGGGTAGGTAGGAGTCGGTCACGTCCCACACCCTAAGCTCCGATCCATGGACATTTCAGGTGGATCAGCGATCGTGACCGGGGCCGCATCGGGCATCGGTGCCGCCGTCGCGCGTCGGTTGGCCGGGCTCGGAGCGAAGGTCGTCGTCGCGGACCTCAACGCAGACAAGGGCCAGGCGTTGGCCGATGAGATCGGGGGTGTGTTCGTCGCCGTCGACGTGACCAACACCGACCAGATCAAGCAGGCCGTGGAGGCCGCCGAGCACCTCGGACCGGTCCGGGTTCTGGTCAATTCGGCCGGTATCGGCTGGGCTCAGCGAACGGTCGGTCGTGACGGAACGTTCGAGTCGGCCGCCGATCTGGGCGCTTTCAGCAAGGTGATCGCGATCAACCTGATCGGCACGTTCGACTGCATCCGACTTGTCGGCACCGCGATGAGCCGCACCGAGCCAACGGCCACGGGTGAGCGCGGCGCGATCGTCAACATGGCCAGCGTGGCCGCTTTCGACGGCCAGATCGGTCAGGCGGCGTACAGCGCCTCCAAGGGTGGCGTGGTGGGGATGACCCTGCCCATCGCTCGCGACCTCGCGGCGGTGGGCATCCGCGTCAACACCGTCGCCCCCGGCCTGATCGACACCCCGATCTATGGGGAGGGTGAGGGAGCCGAGGCGTTCAAGGCCAAGCTGGGCGAGTCGGTGCTCTTCCCACACCGTCTCGGTGTGCCCGACGAGTTGGCCAGCATGGTGGTCGAGTGCGTCACCAACTCCTACATGAACGCCGAGACGATCCGCGTGGACGGCGGCATCAGGATGCCTCCGAAGTAGGCCGGTCGATCAGGCGCGCACCCGCGCGCTGGTGGGGTCGTACATCGGCCGCAGGGAGACGGTCGCCGGGTGGAGCACTCCGGCGACGTCGACCTGCCAGCGACCCTCGGCGAGCCAGGTCGGTGTGACCGCGTCGGCGTTGTTGGCCACCATCGCCAAGCCCACCGCGCCACCCAGGGTCCAGCCGTACGACGCGGCCCGCAGATAACCCACCGGCACTCCGTTGCGGAGCACGGGCTCGGACTCGAACAGGAGAACCTCGGGGTCGTGGACCAACACCTGGACCAGGCGTTGTCGCATGGGCTGTCCGCGCCGCTGAGAGACTGCCGCCTTGCCAACGAAATCGGCCTTGTCCCAGCCGATCGCGAAGCCCAATCCGGCCTCGAGGGGGCAGTCGGTGTTGTCGATGTCGTGGCCGAAGTCGCGGTAGGCCTTCTCCAGCCGCAGCGATGCCAGTGCCTTCAATCCCACCGGGCGCACCCCCAGCGCCGCGATCGCGTCCCACACCGCCACGGCGCCTCCGGCAGGGGGGTAGATCTCGTAGCCCAGCTCGCCTAGATAGGTGATCCGGGCGACCAGACACGGCACTCCGGCGATCGTGAACGCAGCGACGTCCCGGAATCCGAAGTCGCCCAGATCGGCCCCGGTGAGGGTCGCGAGCACCTCTCTGGAGCGCGGCCCCTGCACGTTGAGTTGGGCGTAGTCAGCGGTGACATCGGTGATCTGGAGGTCGTTCCCCTCGCCTTGGCGCCGCAGCCACGCCACCGTGTGCCCGGCCGCTGTGTCGGAGGCGATCACGAGATGGCTGCCGCCCAGGTCGGTGCCCTCGGGGAGCGTGGTCACGGTGAGGTCGGCCTCGATCCGCCCGTCGTCGTTGAGCCACTGGGTGTAGGTGATCCGGCCCGGACCCTCCAGCGCCGCGGCGCAGGTGTGGTCGAGGACATGGGCGGCGTCGGTGCCGGAGATCAGGAACTTCGCCATGAAACTCATGTCCATCACCCCGACGTCCTCACGGATGGCGCGGTGCTCGGCAGCCCACTGCTCGTGCCACGGCGCTCGCCCCCAGGTCGGGCTGGCCGACGGCTGCTGCCCCGGGCCGGCGTACCACTCGGGGCTCTCCCAGCCGGAGACCTCCCGCAGGTAGCCGCCCGCGGCCACGAGCCGATCGTGAACCTGGGAGAGCAAGGCCCCCCGCGCCGTGTGCAACTGCTTGCCCGGCGTGTGGGCGGCGTAGACGGTGCCCAGGATCTCCACCGTGCGCGAGGAGCGGTACGCCGGCGCGAGTTGGTCGGGGCGGAACCTCGCCACATCGAAGTGCGTGACGTCCACGTCGGGTTTGCCGTTGGCGATCCAGGTGGCGACCACCCGGCCCAGCCCTCCGGCGGAGAGCACTCCGACCGAATTCATCCCGGCTGCGACGAAGTAGTTGGCCAGCCCAGGTGCCTCGCCGATCGCCGGCGACAGGTCCGGGGTGAAGGACTCCGGGCCGCAGAAGAAGGTGCGCACACCGGCGTCCTGGGTCACCGGGACCCGCGCCATCGCGGTCTCGAGGAACGGCAGCATCCGGTCCCAGTCGGGTGTGATCGTGCCGAAGGAGAAGTCGTCGGGAATGCCGTCGACGCGCCAGGCGGCCGCCTTGGGCTCGAAGAGGCCGACCATCATGCCGCCACCTTCTTCGCGGTAGTAGCCGTGCGCGGCGGGGTCCTCGAAGATCGGGGTGTCCGGTCCGAGCCCATCGATGGTGTCGGTGATCAGGTAGTAGTGCTCGGCAGCCTGGTTGGGCACCACGACCCCGATCTGTTCGGCCAGTTGCCGTGCCCACATGCCGGTCGCGTTCACGACGTACTCGCACTCGATCTGGCCATGGTCGGTGGTGACCGCCCGGACCCGTGGCAGCCGATCGTCGGTGGTGAGGACACCGGTGACCGGCGTCGCCTCGATGACGCGTACGCCGAGTTGGCGGGCCCCCTTGGCCAGGGCCATGGTCAGGTCGACCGGATTGACCCGGCCGTCGCCGGGGACCCAGAACCCTGCCTGCAAGTCGTCGGTGCGGGCCCAGGGAAACATCGAGGCGATCTGGCCAGGGGAGATCTCCTCCACCTCCAGGCCGTGCAGCCGCTGGAACGCCGAGACCCGGCGGTACTCCTGGAGTCGGTCCTCGTCGGCGGCCGCCTCGATCAGGCCGACCGGTCGAAAGCCCGTGGATTGACCGGTCTCGGCCTCCAACCGGGCGTAGAGGTCTCGCGAGTACAACCGGATCTCGGTGTTGGTCTGTGACGTCGACCCGAAGCAGGTCATCAGCCCGGCCGCGTGCCACGTCGTACCCGAGGTCAGACGGTCACGTTCGAGCAGCACCACGTCGGTCCACCCCAGATGGCCGAGGTGGTAGGCGATCGAGGAGCCGATGACGCCGCCGCCGATGATGACGACACGTGCTCTGGTCGGGAGTTCTGCCACCGGTCCACCGTATCTGGGCACGTGTGCTGGAACTCAGGTGCGCTGCCACCTCCGCCCACCTAGGCTGACAACGATCATGACTGAGTCCACAGCCTTCGACCTCGACGACGAACTGGCCGCCACCGACACCTGGGAGAGCGGCTACGCCGACGACCCCGACCCCGAAGCCATCACCGCCGGAGACCTCGACCTGGCCGAGCGGCACGCGCTGCGTCGGGCCGCCGGCCTCCGCACCGAACTCGAGGACATCACCGAGGTCGAGTACCGCCAACTTCGTCTGGAGCGGGTCATCCTGGTGGGGGTCTGGACCGAGGGCAGCGTCCAGGACGCGGAGAACTCGATGGCCGAACTCGCGCTGCTGGCCGAGACCGCCGGCTCAGAGGTGCTCGACGCGCTCTATCAGCGTCGTCAGTCCCCGGACCCGGCGACCTATATCGGTCGGGGCAAGGTCGACGGGCTGCGCGAGATCGTCGCCGCGACCGGGGCCGACACGGTGATCTGCGACGGTGAACTGGCCCCGAGCCAACTGCGCAACCTGGAGGATCGACTCAAGGTCAAGGTGGTCGACCGGACCGCGTTGATCCTCGACATCTTCGCCCAGCACGCGAAGTCCAAGGAGGGGCAAGCTCAAGTCGAGCTGGCCCAACTCACCTACATGAAACAGCGGCTACGTGGCTGGGGTGGCAACCTCTCCCGTCAGGCCGGCGGCCGGGTGGCCGGGGGAGCCGGGATCGGTGGTCGCGGCCCCGGTGAGACCAAGATCGAGACCGATCGCCGCCGGATCAACACCAAGATCGCCAAGTTGCGTCGCGACCTGACGCACATGAAGACCACCCGCGACACCAAGCGGTCCGAGCGACGTCGCAACGCGGTCCCCAGTGTGGCCATCGCGGGCTACACCAATGCGGGGAAGTCGTCCCTGCTCAACCGGATCACCGGGGCGGGCGTTCTGGTCGAGGATGCCCTCTTCGCCACGCTGGACCCGACCACCCGGCGTACGACGACCAGCGACGGCCGCGTCTTCACGATGAGCGACACCGTGGGGTTCGTCCGGCACCTGCCCCACCAGTTGGTGGAGGCGTTCCGCTCCACGCTGGAGGAGGTGGCCGACTCCGACTTGATCGTGCACGTGGTCGACGGCTCGCATCCTGATCCCGAGGGTCAGTTGTCGGCCGTGCGGGAGGTGCTGGCCGAGATCGGCGCTGCCGGGGTGCCCGAACTGGTTGTGATCAACAAGATCGACGCGGCCGACCCGCTGACGGTGCAGCGGTTGTTGAGTCGGGAGCCGCACAGCGTGGCGGTCAGCGCCCGCACCGGGGAAGGCATCGATGCCCTCCGTGCTGCGATCGAGGCCGACCTGCCTCGCCCGGCCGTCGAGGTCCAGGTCCTGGTGCCCTACAGCCGTGGCGACCTGGTCAACCGACTCCACGAGCAGGCTGAGGTGCTCGCCGTCGAACACACCGCCGAAGGAAGCCTGATCAGGGCCCGCGCCCACCCGGACCTGGCCGGGGAACTGGCCGACTTCGCGTGGGTGGACTCCTAGACCCTCATCAGTAGTCTGGCGACCATGAAGCGGTTCGCGCTGGTGGTTCTGGGCACGCTCGCGGTGCTCGCGCTGATGTTCTTCCCGGCTCTGACGTTCGGGTCGTCCACCGATACCTCACCCGAGTTCGCCAACATCACCAACTACCAAGCCACCTTCGCGGTAGATGCTGAAGGCACGCTGACCGCGCACGAGAAGTTGACCGTCGACTTGCCGTTCGGGCGGCACGGGATCTTCCGATTCTTCGATGTGGCCGACGTCAGTGACCCCAACGCACGATTGCGGCCCTACGCCATCCGGGTGACCCGAGACGGCGCCTCGGACGGCACCGAGATCCTCTCCGAAGGTCACGGCCGGTACGTCGTGGTCAAGATCGGCCGCGCCGAGACCACCATCGACGGCAGCCACGTCTACGACATCACCTACAAGATCGACGGTGTCCTCAGCGCGCGCGACGGAGCGTCGCAGTTCTATTGGAACCTCATCCCCTCTGGGTGGCGGATGCCGATCAAGCAGTCGACGCTGACGGTCTCGCTGCCCGGTGACGTCGGCGAGGTCAAGTGCGCGATCGGCGTGGGCGCCGACACCGGTTGCACCCCTCGAGCCGACGGCAAGGGCTTCACCGTGACCACCGGCGCGTTGGCCCCCAACACTCCGGTCACCGTGCAGGCGCCGGTCGCGGTCCCCGCCCCTGGGCGGGTGACCCTGCCGTGGTCGATCCGGTTCGATCCTGTGTTCGGCCGGTCACTGGTAGGCGCCGGTGTGTTCGGGGTGCTCAGCCTGATCGGTGCGGTGGTCGGCTTCGCGTTCGCTCGTGGCGTGCGCGAGCCGGTTCCGCCGTTCCCGTTGCAGTACGCACCCCCGGACGGGCTCGGACCGGCCCAGGCGGCCTATCTCTTCACCGAGAGGGTCAACAAGGACGCCTACCCGGCCACGTTGCTCGACCTGGCCAGCAAGGGAGTGATCTCGCTCGACCACGGCCAGAAGGGCTGGCAGATCGAAGGCCTCCCCGCCACCAACTGGTCCAAGGTCGACGAGATCGGCGCCGAGACCGCCCGCACCCTCGGCGTGGACGGTCGTGGTGGCTTCACCCTCGACCCCTCGAGCACCCAGGTGGGCCAGGATCTCCAGGCCGCTCGGTCCGACTTCACCGCCTCGGTCAAAGCCTGGTCGCGCAGCAAGGGCTTGATCGAGGTGAAGTACCTCGTCGCTCTCGCCGGGCTCTTCGTGGTCGCTGCGGCGGTGCTGGCCGGTCTGGCCTTCTTCTGGAACCCCTTCTCGATGTCGTTGCTCGGGCTGCCCTTCGGCCTGTTCGCGGTGCAGGCGGCGCCGGTGCTGGACTCGCGCTCCCAGACCATCCGCACCCAGGCGGGCCGGGAACTGTGGTCGCGCATCGGCGGGTTCCACCGGGTGCTGTCCACCCCGCCGAGTGTCGCCCGCTTCGACTTCAGCGGTCGCAAGGAGCTCTACACCGCCTACATTCCGTGGGCGGTGGCGTTCGGATGCGCTGAGGCATGGGCCAACAAGTACCGCATGGAGACCGGTGAGGATCCGCCGTCACCGTCCTATGTGGGCGGGTACTACGGCGGGGGTTACTACGGCTCCCCGGCCAGCGCCTTCGCCGACGACTTCAACACCTCGGTCGACTCGGCCATCTCGGCCTATCAGGCCAGCATCGCGCCCCAGGGAGGCAGCGGTGGCGGCTTCGGTGGCGGCGGCTTCAGCGGCGGCGGTGGCGGCGGCGGTGGCGGCGGCGGTTCGTGGTGAGTCCCCGTTGGGGAAGTCAGGCTAGGTTGAGGTCGGGAATTCTGGCCCGGAGAGAGGAACCAACATGATCGTCCTGTTCGTGATTCTTGGCATCATCGTGGCGTTGGTCGCGTTTGTGATCGGTGGCTTCAACAAGCTGCGCACCACCGACATCGGAGCCCAAGAGGCCCTTGGTGGCATCGACGTACAGCTGACTCGGCGGGCCGACCTGATTCCCAACCTGGTCAACACCGTCAAGGGCTATGCCGCCCATGAGAAGGGGGTCTTCGAGGCGGTGACCGAGGCTCGCTCGCGGGTGGCCGCTGCGGCCAAGCAGGGCGACGTGGCCGAGAAGTCCGCCGCTGACGCCCAGTTGTCCCAGGCCCTGGTCAACGTGATGGCGGTCGCGGAGGCCTACCCCGACCTCAAGGCCAACACCCAGTTCCTCGACCTGCAGCGTCAACTGGCCGAAACCGAGAACCAGTTGGCCTTCTCGCGGCAGTACTACAACGACGCGGTCACCAAGCTGAACTCGATGACCCAGACCATCCCGTGGATGTTCCTCACCGGTGTCGCCGGGGTCTCCAAGCGCGAGTTCTACAAGGCTCCTGAAGGTCAGCAGGCTCCGCCGACCGTCGACTTCGGGACCGGCGGCACCGCAGGTCTGCCCGGGACCCCGGCTCCTGGCCAGTTGCCGGCTCCGCAGTCCTACACCGGCAGCGACGCCCCGATTCAGCAGCCCGAGGCGCACCCCGAAGGCTCCTGACCTCCGACCGAGCGATATTCACTGCCTGTTGTTCACCTAGTGAGCAGCAGGCAGTGAGTCGTCTCCGCCCAGTCGTTGGGCCAGCCAGATCGGCACCAGCGACAACACGATCAACACGGCCGCGACCACGTTGACCACTGGCGCTTGGGCCGGACGGAACATGTTCTGCAGGATCCAGATCGGCAGCGTCTGGATGCCTTCGCCCGCGGTGAAGGTGGTCACGATGATCTCGTCGAAGGACAGCGCGAACGACAGCAGTCCGCCTGCCATGAGGGCCGATCGCAACATGGGAAGGGTGACCAGCCGGAATGTGGTCCAGCGGTGAGCGCCGAGGTCCATGGAGGCTTCTTCGAGGTTGCCTCCGAGTCTGCGCAGACGTGCCACGGCGTTGTTGAACACCGTCACGATGCAGAAGGTGGCATGGGCGATCACGATCGTCCAGAACCCGAGGTTCACACCCATGATCGACACGAACGCGTTCTTGAGCGCGACACCGGTCACGATGCCGGGAAGCGCGATCGGCAAGATGATCAACAGCGAGACGGTGTTCTTGCCGAAGAAATCGAAGCGCTGCACGGCCAGTGCCGCCATCGTGCCCAGCACCAAAGAGATCAACGTGGCGATGAGGGCCACGCGCACCGAGATCCACACCGCGTCGCGGGCGCCGCTGCTCTCCCAGGCACGCTGCCACCACATCGTGGTGAAGCCGGGCGGTGGCCATTGGAAGGTACGACTGGTGTTGACCGAGTTGACCAGCACCAGCAGCAACGGGACGTAGATGAGTCCCAGGACGCCGACCGTCGTCGCCCCGAGAATCCAACGCATCGGTTTGCTCGACGTCACAGGTTCTCCAATGCGCCGGTGCGCCGCACCAACGCCAAGTAGACGACCATGATCACCACCGGAATGGTGGCCACGGCGGCCGCGAACGGCAGGTTGCCGGCGGTGCCGGAGTTGTCATAGACGACGTTGCCGAGCATCTGGTTGGCGCCACCCACGATCTTGACCGCGATGTAGTCACCCAGTGACAGCGAGAAGGTGAAGATCGACCCGGCGACCGCTGCCGGCCACAACACCGGGATCACCACACGCCGCAGGGTCAGCCAGGGACGGGCGCCGAGGTCGGCCGAGGCGTCGAGCAACGAGTCGGGGAGCCGCTCCAGGCCGGCGTACATCGGCAAGATCATGTAGGGCAGCCAGAGGTAGGCCAGTGTGATGACGGTGGCGGTGAGGCCATAGCCGGGGGTGTCGAGTCCGAAGGGGCGCATCAGCCAGGCGATCGGGCCGCTGTCGGAGAGCAGCCCCCGCCAGGCGTAGGCCTTGACGAGGTAGGAGGCCCACAGCGGGGTCAGCACCGCGACGACCAGCATCTTGCGCAGTCGCGGGCTGGCCATCTTGGCCATGAACAACGCGATCGGCAGCGCCAGCATCGCGTCGATGACGGTGACCCCGACCGCAGTCAGGAGTGTGCGGACGGTGATGGTGCGGTAGACGTCGATGCGGAACAACTGTCGGTAGTTGTCGAGGTTCCACACCTGCACCACCTCGCCGGTGCCGTAGGCATTGACGGTCCAGAACGAGGTGATGAACAGCGCGGCGAGCGCACCCAGGTAGGCCACACCCAGCCACAGCATGGGTGGGGCCAGCAACGACAGCAGTCGTCGCTGATACCCGGGTGCGCTCGCCACGTTGACTAGCCCTTGACCTCAGTCCACGCCTGGGTCCACCGCGCGTAGTCGGTGCACTGCACATCGGTGCGGCCGTCCAGGCACTGCTTGATCGGGGTGGTCCAGTAGTGGATCTGCTCGGCGTACGCCGCGTCGCCGGCGTGGTAGCTCTCGCAGAATCCCTCGGTCGCGATGTCACACGCCTTGGCGTTGGACGGGGCCTCGCCGAAGTACTCGGCAACCGCGTCGTTGGCCTTCGGCGAGATGATGTAGTCGAGCCACTTGTAGGCGCAGTTGGGGTTCTTGGCCTTCGCGGCCACCATCCAGGTGTCCGACCAACCGGTGGCGCCTTCCTTCGGCAGTACCGCGTCGACAGGGACCTTCTCACCTTGAGCGGTGTTCACGATGACCTGCCAGCTGGTGCCGATCACCGAGTCGCCGGTGGTGAAGGCCTGGATCTGCTTGAGGTAGTCAGACCAGTACTCGCCCACCGACTTGCGCTGCTCCTTGAGCAGGTCCACGGCCGCCTGGAGTTGCTTCTCGTCCAAGGCGTAGGGGTCCTTGATGCCGAGGTCGGGCTTGGTCTTCATGAGGTACAACGCCGCGTCGGCGATGTAGATCGGGGAGTCGTACGAGGTGACCTTCCCGGCGTACTTCGACGCGTCGTCGAAAACCGCGCTCCAGCTGTCGGGAGCCGGGGTGACCTTGTCGGTGCGGTACATCAACAAGTTGGCGCCGTAGCCGTGCGGGACGCCGTACATCTGCCCGTTCACCGAGTTCCACGGGCGGTCCTTGAGGAAGTCCCACACGTCGGCGTAGTTGGGGGTCAGGTCGGTGTTGACCGGAGCGACATCGCCACCGGCGATGAGTCGCAGCGATGCGTCACCGGAGGCCGACACGACGTCGTACTGCCCGGTCTGCATCAACTGAACGGCCTCGTCGGAGGTACCGAAGTACTTCACGTTGACCTGGCAGCCCGTCTCCTTCTCGAACGGGCTCACCCAGTCGATGGTCTTGTCGTTGGTGCCGTCCTCGGCGTACCCGGGCCAGGCCAGCACGTTGACCGCGCCTTCCCCCTCGCCCAGGGACTTGGCCATGGGAATGTTGGGTGCCTTGAAGCCACCAGTCGCCCCCGATCCGCTGCCGCCGCTCGAGCCGCAACCGGCCAACGCGAGCGTGGCCGAAGCCGCGATCGCGATCAATGTGGTGCTCTTCATCTAGTTCTCCTTCTCGGTGAGTGCAATGACGTGTTCGGGAAGCCAGCCGATGGAGACCTGATCGCCACGTTGACGAAGGCTCTGGTCGCTGGCGCCGTGGAGGTTCTGCCGCTCCACAGTGAGACTGACCGGTTCGGGTGCGTCGAGGTCGACGACGTAGTGGTTGCTGGCGCCGAGGTAGATCACTTCGCGTACGACGCCGGTGGCTCGCTGCAGCGACTCGGACTCAGCCGGATCGAGATGGATCTTCTCCGGCCGGATGCTGAAGGCGCCCTCTCGCCCCACCAGGCGCACAGCGCTGGGGCCGGTGAGCAGGTTGGAGGTGCCCACGAAGCCGGCGACGAACGGGTTGGCCGGGGTCTCGTAGAGCTCCGCCGGGCTGGCCACCTGCTCGATCTTGCCTTCGTTGAAGACCGCGATCCGGTCGGCCAGGGTCAGGGCCTCCTCCTGATCGTGGGTGACGAACACGAAAGTGATCCCCACCTCACGCTGCAGTTGCTTCAACTCGATCTGCATCGACCGCCGCAGCTTGAGGTCCAGGGCACCGAGAGGCTCATCGAGCAGCAGCACCTTGGGTCGGTTGACCAGCGCCCGGGCCAACGCCACCCGCTGGCGTTGGCCGCCGGAGAGTTGGCTGGGTCGGCGGTCGGCGTACTTGTCGAGATGGACGCTGGCCAGGGCCTCCGCGGCGCGCCGGCGGCGCTCGTCTCGATCGACCTTCTTGACCCGCAGGCCGTACTCGACGTTGTCCTGCACGCTCATGTGGGGGAAGAGGGCGTAGTCCTGGAAGACGGTGTTGACGTCGCGGTCGTAGGCCGCCTTGCCGGTCACATCGACACCGCCGAGTTCGATGGAGCCGTTGGTGGGGGCTTCGAACCCGGCGATCATGCGCAGCACGGTGGTCTTGCCGGAGCCGCTGGGGCCGAGCATCGCGAAGAACTCACCGTCGGCGATGTCGAGGTCGACCCCGTCGACTGCTCGCACGCTGCCGAAGTGCTTGGTCAGCCCTCGCAGTCGGATCGACGGTTCGGTCATGAGGGGGACCCTAGAGCCGCGCTAACCGCGCAACAAGCACCGTTTGGCAACGAAATGCGTGTGCAGAAAACTCACGGGCACGCGGTGGTTGGCAACCTCGGATTGTGTCTTCGGGGGCGGCTAGGGTGCCGTGGTGTCCACCGAGTCGCCGCAGCCCGAGGTCAAAGACCTATTGGCGGCTGCGGTCGAGGCGTTGGGTGGCCGCGAACGCGCGGGTCAGGTGCTCATGGCCGAGGCGGTCTCTCAGGCGATGTCGACCCACCAGCACCTCCTCGTCCAGGCGGGCACCGGCACCGGCAAGTCGTTGGGCTATCTGGTCCCGGCGCTGGTGCATCCGGAGCGAGTGGTGGTGGCCACAGCCACTTTGGCGCTGCAGCATCAACTCGTCGAACGCGACATCCCCGCCCTGGTGGAGGCGGTGCGCGGACAGTTGCCGCAGGAACCCTCCTACGCAGTCTTGAAGGGACGGTCCAACTACGCCTGTCTGCATCGAGTGCGCGAGGGCGTGCCCGACGACCAGGGGGCGTTGGTCGAACTGCCGGCCGGGTCCCTGGGCGCCGAGGTGGTGGCGTTGCGCGAATGGGTCGAGGAGCAGGCCCAGACCTCGGGAACCGGTGAACGCGACAGCGCCCCCAAACACACCGATCGCGTGTGGCGCCAGGTCTCGGTCAACCACCGAGAGTGTCTGGGAGCCACCAAGTGCCCCTATGCGCAGGAGTGTTTCGCCGAGCGGGCCCGCGAGCGCGCCCAGCACTCCCAACTGATCATCACCAATCACTCGCTGCTGGCTATCGACGCCATCGAAGGGGTCCCCATGATCCCGACGTACGACGTCGTGGTGATCGACGAGGCTCATGAACTCGTCGCCCGGGTGACCCAGGCCGCCACCGACGAACTCAGCGTGCCCGAGGTCGAACGCACTTCTCGGCGCTGTGCCCGACACGTCTCCGGCTCCGAGGCCGACGACCTCTCCGATGCCGGGGAGGCCTTGCGGGATGCGATCGAGGAGTGCCCACCTGGTCGGCTCGACCCGCTGCCACCTCAGTTGCACGATGCGCTGGTGCTGGTCCGAGACGCGGCCCGCGCAGCGGTCAGCGCATTCCCCAAGGACATCGGTGAGGACGCCGTGGCCACCCAGGCCAAGGGCTGGGCCCAGGAGGTGTTCAAGAACGCCGAACGGATGGCGGCGGGATCGGCGGGTGATGTCGTCTGGGTGGCCGAGCGTGAGCGCAGTCGAGGCGGCGACTTCCTCTGCGTGGCCCCCCTGGAGGTGTGGGGGACCATGCGCGACCACCTCATGAGCGAGAAGACGACCATCTTGACCTCGGCCACGCTCAAGTTGGGCGGCGACTTCGACTCGGTGGCCACCGGTGTGGGCCTCAAACCGTCGGAGCGGATCATCGATGAAGGACCGCACGTCGACGACGAAGTTCCGGCTGAGGGGACGTTGGCCTGGCGTGGCCTCGACGTGGGCTCGCCCTTCGACTATGGCAAGCAGGCGATCCTCTATGTGGCCAAGCATCTGCCCCCACCGGGGCGTGATGGTCTTGCGCAGGAGCATCTCGACGAGATCGTCGATCTGGTCGACGCCGCCTCGGGGCGCACCCTGGGGCTCTTCTCATCCCGCAGGGCCGCCGAGACGGCGGCCGAGGAGGTCAGGACCCGACTCCCGCATCTGACCACGCTGGCCCAGGGCGAGGCACAACTGCCCGAACTTGCCAGACAGTTCGTCGAGGACCCCCACACGTGCCTGTTCGGCACCCTGTCGTTGTGGCAGGGACTGGACGTGCCGGGGGAGACCTGCCAACTGGTGATCATCGATCGGATCCCGTTCCCGCGGCCCGACGACCCGCTCATGTCGGCCCGGGCCAAGGCCGCCGACAAGGCCGGTCGCAACGGTTTCATGAGTGTCTCCGCGACCCATGCAGCACTCCTGCTGGCGCAGGGATCGGGACGCCTGATCCGCACCACCGACGACCGTGGCGTCGTGGCGATCTTGGACCCGCGGCTGATCACCGCGCGCTACGGGTCTTTCCTGCGAGCCTCGCTGCCGCCGATGTGGACCACAACCGACCCCGACGTCGTACGCCGAGCCCTCGGGCGATTGGCGGGAGCCGCCGACAACGAGTCGAACAAGACCTGAACCGGCACCGGTTGCCGCCGCACAACCATCACAGTGCCCGCCCCCGGTCGTCAGGGGCGGGCACCGTGGTTGGCGGTCAGGCGAGCGGGTAGCGGTCCTTGTCCGGGTCGCAGGGCCCATGCCCGTAGGTGCCCGGGTAGTGCAGGCTCAGCTCCTTGGACTGGAGCTTGTCCACCCAGGGCTTGATCTCTGCGGCGAACCAGCCGTCCTGGCCAAGGGTGACCGGGACGGTGTTGCGCTCGGTCTCCTTCTCGGAGTGGAAGGTGAGCAGCACGACTCCGGGGACGCCGGCACCGGTCGCGACGTCGACGACCTGGCCGCGGACGAAGACGTCGGTGTGCACCTCGAGCTTCTCGAACCGGGTCCCGCGGGCCGAGTCGATGGCCAACTGCGCGCCACCGAGCAACTGCGGGTGCAGGGGTGCCTCGGGCGGGATGCCGTAGCCGGTCAAGGTGGCGTTGGTCGGCACCCGGAACAGCTTCTCGGCGAACCGGTCCAGCTCCTTGCCGAACCTCGGGTCGCCGTACTTCGACTCCGCCATGACCTCGACCCGACGGGTCTCACCCGGGTCGAGCCGCAGTGCCTGGTGTTCCAGGTAGAGACGGTAGAACGAAGCGAACGGCCCGCTGATCTGCGGCATCACGTACATCAGTGCGCGCTGCGGCCATGGGTTGTGCAGCGACACCCAGGTACGCACCCGGCGGGCCGGGGAGGCCGAGGCCGAGATGTACCGCGTGTAGTTGGTCTGGGCCATGTTGTTGGTGTCGGTCAGCTCCACGATGTTGGGGTTGACCGAGGTGTCCAGATACAGCGGGGTGCGGGCGATGATGCACCGGTGTCCCTGGTTGCTGGGGTTCCACTGGGTGCTGAACTCGACGAACGGGACCGACGTGTCCGGCGGGACGTCGTGGACGTCGCTGCCGAGGAAGACCTCCGGGGCCCCACCGACGGTGAAGTCCTTGATGAAGAAGTCCACCTGGACGTTGCGGCAGGTCACCGGGCCACGGTTGCGGTAGCGGGCGGTGACGGTGTTGGCGTGCCCCTCCCAGGGCACGTTCGCCCAGCGGGCCGGGTCGGCCAAGGACCGCGCGTTGCTGACCGTGATGTCCGGGCTCTGCCAGTTGTTGCCACCGGGCCAGGGCCGAATGGACAGGTCGGGTCGGCCGTTGGTGCCGTACTCGATCTTGACCGACGCGGTGTTCCCGTTGGTCGAGAGCACCGTCATGGTGAAGTCGGCTACCGCCATGCTCGAGGTGTCTCGTTCCTTGTAGTTCTGCCCAGCCGCGAAGAACGACCTTTCACCCTCGATGTCGGGCCGGAGCCGGATGATCTGCGGACGGTTGATCGGGAAGGAGAAGTTCTGCGACAGCACGTCCGTGCCGACCACGACCCCATTGCCCGAGTCGGCGCTCGACCCGAGAAGTTGGTCACCGATCTGGCCGGCCTGGCTGAGTCGGTACTCGAAGTAGTAGTTCCAGCCGTCGGCGATCCGGATCTCAACGCCGGAGAGCTGACCAGGCGGTGGCGCCCCGGCCTCGATGGCGAACAGCGTCACGGTCTGGGACACCGGGACGGTCGAGGAGGAGAAGTCGAAGGTCTGTACCCACTCCGGCCGGACCCACCCGGACTCCATGCGCTGTGCGATGGTCATGTCCGGCAGCTCAGCTTCCGAGCTCATCAAGTCGAGGCTGGTGACGTCCCGGCTCACGATGTCGGCGGAGTAGTTCCACGACGCCACATTGGTGTAGAGGTCGGGGTAGCCCAGGTTGTGGCCGAGTTCGTGGGCGAGGGTGACGGTCCGGGTCCGGCTGCTGCGGATGCCTTCCCAGTCGTCGGGCATCCCCAGCACAGCGAGGTTGACCGACCCGCCCGGGATGGTGAAGTTCCCGCCCCAGGCCTGCGGCCAGAAGAAGTTGTCCGTCCCGGCCGGTCCGGCCGAGCGAACCACGAGGATGAGGCTGCGCACCTGGGCGAAGTCCAGGATGGGGTTGTTCGCCCCGTCTCGTTGCGCGGCCGCGTTGGAGACGCAGGCCTGGGCGAAAGCCTGGGCGTTGGTCGGCGCGAACCCGTTGGTGGGCCACGGGCTCGGCATCATCGAGAAGGTCGAGGCCCAGTTCCCGGCAAGGTTGACCAAGGGGATGTCAGAGCCCTGCAGGGCGAGACTGAACGTCGCCCGGGAGACCTCGCTGTAGTACCGGCCGGCACTGTTGGACGCCCCGACGAGGCTCTCGCGCCAGTTGTCGCGGATTGTGTTGTAGACCGCCCCGGTCGGGTAGCGGGCGTCGGACACGTCGACCATGAGGATCGCGACCCCGCGGGGCCCGCTTTGAGGCTGCACGTCGACGTTCTGCGGGGTGGAGGGGCCACCACCCCAGGTGTAGCCGGTCTGGAAGTCACCGACCGGGCCCGTGCACCAGTGGCTAGGGGTGGCGTCGGTGTCGTTCCACTCGTCAGTGGTGGTGAACTCCAGCTCCGCGACGAGGGTGTTCGTGGGCGTGTGCTGCACCTCGATCTTGTGCTGGCCCGGCTGGTATCCGACCAGGAGCATGACTTCGTTCGCAGCAGACAGGTCGTCACGAGATAGCGAGAACTCGCCAGCGTCCGGCCCGTCGGTCACCCGGAAGTCCAGGTCCTCCATCGCGAACCCGCTCGTTCCGAGGTCGACCACCACGCGCTGGTAGGAGCCGATGAACGGCTTGGTCGTCGCCATGGTCAACGAGACCGGCAGCGCCGGGACGGCAGGAATGGTCGGGTCCCACCAGGTGATGCCGGTGGGGTCGACGGCCACCAGGCGCGTGGGGTGTAACACCCACGCGGCCATCGGGGTGGTGCCGGGCTCGAGGTCCGCAACCCGGTTGACCGCACTGGTGGTGGCCTGCAGGACGTCAAGGGTGGCGTGGCCGTTCCCAGGGTCGGCACCGGTGACCAGGAAGGTCCGGGCGTGTCCCTCGTCGGTGAGATACCGGGGGCCGTTGAGGCCGGTGGCGTGCTCGGTGAACCCCATCTCGCCGTCGGCGATGGACAGCCAGCGACCAGTGTCGGTCTCCACCAGGTGGATGCGGCCCAAGCTGTCGACGCTGACCCCGCCGACCGTGCCGAGCCCGCTGCCGAGGGTCTGCTCGGCCAGGGTCATCAGATCGAGGGTGCGCAGCTCACCGGTGGAGCCGTCCACGAAGACGAGCGTCCCGCCGCGCACGGCAACCTGTCCCGGCGCCCCGGCACCCTGGTGGATCAGTTTCGAAACGACGTGACGCCCGAGCGTCACCGCATGCACGGCATACGTGGTCGTCACCTCATCGAGGTCGATGACGTACGCCGTGCGGCCAGGCGCATCCAGCGCGACCCCGGCCGGGGCGGTGAACCCGCCGGCGAGGCGACGAACCCGGCGCGTCGGGGCCGCAGCCAGGCTCACCATGTGCAGTTCGGTGCCTGAGGTGACCAGCAGGGCGGTGGGACGTGCCCGCCGCCGGGTGGGCAGGGCGGTGGCGCGTGCCGGGGTGAGCGCGGCAACGCCAACGATGGTGAGGTCGAGACGGTTCGTGATGGCGGCCATGGCCGTGTCCTTCCTGAGGGATCACCCGGAGGGGTGCTTATCAGGACAGGAGGGCATGCGCGTGGCCCCTGATACCTGCTAGTCCGTCGGCGCAGACTCCACAGCAGACGATGCGGCGGCGTACGCGACCGCGATCTGGGCGCCAAGACGCGCGTTGTTGCGCACCAACGCGATGTTGGCCGCCAACGAGCGGCCCTCGGTCAACTCCACGATCCGCCCCAGGAGATAGGGGGTGATGTCCTTGCCGCTGATTCCGCGCTCGGCACAGTCGGCGAGGGCTTGGTCGATGATCGCGTCGATCTCGGCGCTGGGGACCTCATCGGCTTCGGGGATCGGGTTGGCCACGCTGACCGCGCCAGCGAGACCAAGGCTCCACTTGGCCCGCATCAGGGCGGCGATCTCGGCGGCCGAGTCGCACCGCAAGGGCACCCGGTGCCCGCTGCTGCGGGTGAAGAACGCGGGGAACTCGTCGCAGGCATAACCCACGACCGGCACGCCGAGAGTCTCCAGGCGCTCCAGTGTCAGGCCGATATCGAGGATCGATTTGACCCCGGCGCTGACCACGCACACGTCGGTGGTGGACAACTCGGTCAGATCCGCGCTCTCGTCGTACGACGACGCAGCACCGCGGTGTACGCCGCCCAGGCCGCCGGTGACGAAGACGGCGATGCCCGCGAGCGCGGCCAGGCGCATCGTGGCCGCCACGGTCGTGGCACCGTGCTCGCCCCGAGCGACCACATAGGGCAGATCCCGGATGCTGACCTTGCGCACGCTGGAGTCGCTGCCGAGGAGCTCGAGGTCGTCCGGGTCGAGGCCGATGCGCGGCACCCCATGCAGCACCGCGATGGTGGCCGGAACGGCGCCATGGTCGCGCACGATCTGCTCCACCTCCCGGGCCATCGCCACATTGGCCGGGTAGGGCATGCCGTGACTGATGATCGTGCTCTCCAGAGCCACGATCGGACGCCCGGCCTTCTGTGCCTCGGCGACCTCGGGGGTGAGTTGGATCAGGCTCATCGGCGCTCCTCGTGGGTGGTGGCCAGTAGGTCCGGGGTGAGTCGAGGGTTGACGGCACCCTCGACCTCGACGGTCAACCGGGCCGCGGTTGCTCCGAAGGCGGCCGCGCGTGCCGGGGCGTCACCGAGCAGGAGTCGGTGGAGGTAGGCGGCCAACATGGCATCGCCGGCACCGGTCACATCGGCTACCTGGTCGGTGTGATCGACCGGAATCTGCACCGACGGATGGTCTCTGCAGGCCAGCAACGAGCCCGCCGCGCCTTCTCGGATCCACACCCGCTCGGCTCCGGCCGCATATGCCCGGTCGAGGGCGACCTCAAGGGAGTCGGTGTCGGCAAATGCCAGCAACTCGTCGTGATTGGGGGTGAAGGTGTGCACCGGCAGGCGGGGGAGGGCGCGCAACCGGGTCGCCTTGGCGACGCTGACCGGGTCGAGCAGGGCCGAGGCGCCGACCTCTGCTGCGGCCTCCAAACAGGCTCCGAGCACCCCGACCCCCAGGTTGCCGTCCAGCACCACCCATGAGGCGTCGCCCAGCCACTGCGTCGCGACATCGGCGGCACCGATCGAGTCGATGGCCTGCATGTCGGCGACCGCGATCACCAGGTCACCGTCCGCGCCGAGGACGGCGGTGTAACTGCCGGTCGCCGTTGGTGACCCGACCCGCAGAGTCGTGATCGGAAGCCCCGTCAGGCTGGAGGCCACCACCTCGCCGGCGGGATCGTCGGCGTACGCAGTGATGAAGGTCAGGTCGACCCCCAGGCGCGCGAGGTTCTCAGCGATGTTGCGGCCGACCCCTCCGGGGCTGCGATGAGCGCGCCCGGGGTTGGACGTGTGCAGCACCGCACTCGCCGAGGTGCGCGTGATCGTGTCGAGGTTGGCGCCACCGATCACCACAACGTGCATGAGCGATGTCTAGCCCAGGCGGGCGCGCGCGTCGAATCAGACGCGGCGAAGGACCGCGGTCACCTTGCCCAAGATGGTGGCGTAGGTGCCATCGATCGGGTCGTAGGCGTCGTTGTGTGGCATCAGCCAGACCTTGCCGTCCTTGCGCTGCAGCGTCTTGACTGTGGCCTCCCCGTCGAGCATGGCGGCTACGATCTCGCCGTTCTCGGCCGTGGGCTGCTGGCGTACGACGACGTAGTCACCCGAGCAGATGGCCGCATCGATCATGGAATCGCCGGCCACTTCGAGTAGGAACAGGGTGCCGTCGCCCACCAGGGTGCGCGGCAACGGGAAGACGTCCTCGACGCGCTCCTCGGCCAGGATCGGTCCGCCGGCTGCGATGCGGCCGACCACCGGGACGTAGGTCGCGGCAGGCATGGCGTCGAGCGAACCGGTGGGGTCGACGTGGGACTCATCGGCGCTGGCGATCGCACGTCGCGCGGCCATCAACTCGGGGATGAAGACCTCCAAGGCGCGCGGACGGTTGGGGTCGCGGCGGATGAAGCCCTTGCCCTCCAGCACCCGCAGTTGGTGGGCGACGGAGGAGGAGGAGGCCAAGCCGACGTGCTCACCGATCTCTCGGATGCTGGGCGGGTAGCCGCGCTTCTCGATCGAGTCGCGCAGCACGCTGAGGATGCGTTGCTGGCGTGCGGTCAGACCGGTCGCGTCGGGAGGAGCATCGGGCAACTCGTGCACGTTGTCGGCATGGTCTGGACCCTGCGGTGGTGTGAACGTGTCGGAGGTGCTCATGTGGGGATGCCTTCTCTCGTCACTGACTCGTGCCCTTGGTGACCCTGAAGGGGTCTCTCGGGCGGTGTGCGTGCCCAACGATGCTGCGTTTGGTTGTCAGCCACGGTAGAGGACCGCGGAGCCCGGTTCAAACATTTGTTCGAACCGGTGTGTCGCGCCGAGAAGGCTCCTCCTAGTCGCGTGCGGCCTTGCGCAGACGCCGCTTGCCGTCGAGTCGCATGAGCGGTTCGAGCCGCATCGATGGACCGGGCATGAGGTTGGACAACCGCATCATGGCGCCACGCCAGGCAGGCACGGTGCGGACGACTCGGGAGGTGTTGATCATGGACACGGCCGCCTCGGCCACCTCGGCCGTGGTCAGCATGCGGCCCCCCGAGGCCACCAGCGCCTTGGCCTGACCGTCGGCGCGCATCGAGGCGACCAGGGCGGTGTCCACGCCGTCGGGGCACAGGGCGTGCACCCGCACGTTGCTGCCGACCTCGGCGTTGACGCTCGTGGTCAACGACAAGACGGCTGCCTTCGTGGCGGCGTACACGCTGAGCCCGGGGACCGGGCCATGCCCCGACAACGAGGCGATGTTCACGATGTCCCCGCCGGCGGGACCGAAGGCGGCCAGGGCCGCGCGCATGCCCCACATGGGGCCTTTGAGGTTGATGTCGATGAGTGCGTCGGCGCGCGCATCGTCAAGTTCGATCAGGGTGCCGTCGTAGCCGACGCCGGCGTTGTTGACCCAGACCTTGAGAGTCCCGAACTCCGCGGCTGCGGCGGCCACGTCCCGGTGTCCGTCGCTGGTGCGTACGTCGTGGGTCAGTCCGGCGACGGCGCCGATCTGCGCTGCGGTGCTTTGAGCGGCGGCGCCGTCGATATCGCTGATCACCACCGTGTAGCCGCGCGCCAGGAGCGCTTCGGCGATGGCCCGGCCGATCCCTCGGGCACCACCGGTGACGACGGCGACGGACTCAGGACTCACGGTGCTCTGACTCATGCTGCGATCCAATCACGGCGGTGCTGCACAGGAGGGAGGAGGCGTCATGAGGGCGTTCGACACTCTCGAACAAATGTTCGGCAGAAGCTTGATTTTGTTCGAACACCTGATCTAATCTCGTACATGTGTTCGATTGACCCGTTCGTCTCGACAGCAGGCTCCCGATCCAGGGATCTCGCAAAACTGTCGGCGCCGATCGATAGACATCGACCACGACACCAGATGTCGACACCCGTCTTCCCCCGGAGGTCACGATGAGCACTCTCACTCTTCAGCCCAGCTTCGCCCGCCCCGCGGTTCGGCGTCCCCGCAAGCCCATGAGCAACCCCACCAGTGTGGGCCTTCGGCTGACCCGACGCGGTCGTGCGGCGTTCGTGCTGCTGTTCACCGTGGCGCTGTTGGCGATCATGGCCATGCGCGGTGGGTTCGCCGTGGCCAGCCTCGACAGCGGCTCGCCCGAACCGGTGCGCATCATTCAGGTGCAGCCAGGAGACACCCTCTTCGGCATTGCCGGTGAACTCGCCGCCCCTGGTCACGTGCGCGACATGGTCCGACGCATCCAGGAACTCAACTCCTTGCCCGACGACGGCAGCCTGCAGGTCGGGATCCAGTTGGCAGTGCCCAAGGGCTAGGCACTCACACCCAAGCCACCTCGACGGCCTTCCTCGACCCAAGGTCGCCGATGGGGAAGCGCGGGGGCGGTCACCTCAGGTGGCCGCCCCCGCAATGGGTTTGGGCTCACCGGTGCCGCGCTCGTTCTCGGTGCCAAGTACGGTCACCGTGTGCGCATCTCACGAGTCCTGGCCGCTGGCTACGTCGTGTTGTCCGGAATCGACACCTGGTTGGCCGGTTCGACGACTCCTCGTGCGGTCGCAGCCCGTCGGCTCACCAAATCGGCCTTGATGCCCACGTTGGCGGCCGCGACCGCGACGGCGCGCCCAAACCCGCCGCGCGCCCTGCTGGCGGCCCAGGGGTTCTCCTGGGGTGGGGATCTCGCGCTCCTCGGTTCCTCCGAGACGGCGTTCTTGGCCGGCGCCGGGTCGTTCGGGGTGGGTCACGTGGGCTACCTGACGCTGTGGCGATCGCTGCGAGACCGCTCGGCATCGCTGTGGTCGCATCCCTCCACCAAGGTGCTGGTCGGCTCCACGTTGGCGGCCGCGCCGGTGATCGCCTGGGCTGCTGCCAAGCAGAACCCGGTCTTGGCCGGACCGGTCGCGGCCTACGCCGTCGGACTCACCGCAGTGGCCGCCCAGGCATGTGCTCTGGACGAGTCGGTGGATCCGGTGGCTCGCAGGATGATCGCGGCCGGGGCGCTGTCGTTCCTGGCCTCCGACACCATCTTGGGGGCGAACATGTTCGTGCTGCCGGAGAAGTCCGCGTTGGCAGAACGCGCGGTTATGGCCACCTACACCGCAGCCCAGGGCCTGCTCGCCGCAGGGGCCTTGCGGGCCACCAACTAGCGGCGAGCCCGCTTGCCGCCTTTGGGTGGCAGATCCTTGACTCGGCGTACGTCGTGAACCAGGCGCGCGCCCACCAGGATCGTGAGCACTCCGCAGGCCACCGCCCCCAGGCAGGCCAGGATGGTGAGCAGCCACGTCGACACCGCTCCAGAGACCACGGCGGCCCGGCCGAGTTGGATCGCCAAGGTCACCAGGGCGGCCCAACCGATGGCGCATACCAGCGTGCCCAGCAGGAGTGGGAGCAGGCGCCGGGCAGTGTTCACCGGGCCATTCTCACCCGGGGTCACGTCCTGGTCGGTTCCGCCACGCGGTCGCGGTGGCTCGTCGAAATTCGCTCGATTTTGTGGGCGTGTCAGGGGTTGATAGTCCCGAGCTCGCCAGTTACGGTTACCACTACATCTAGTAGTTACAACGATGTAGTTATCCACATCTAGTCGCACAGATTCCAGGCTGTTACCCACACCACAAGGCGAGTTGTCCCCAGAGGTCACCTCGATTTCCACAGTGGCGGGGCACAGAGTGTCGGTGCCGACTGTTGGACTTAGCAGCGAGAGGAGGCCCCACATGCACTGTCCGTTCTGCCGCAGCAGCGACACGCGGGTCCTCGACTCGCGAGTGGCCGAAGACGGCTCGGCGATCCGTAGGCGCCGCACCTGCCCGACCTGCGAGAAGCGGTTCACCACCGTCGAGCAGATGCAGTTGATGGTGCTCAAGCGCAGCGGCTCCACCGAGCCGTTCAACCGCGACAAGGCCATCGCCGGCGTACGCAAAGCCTGCAAGGGGCGTCCGGTTTCCGAGCACGATCTGGAGCGACTCGGCCAGGTGGTCGAAGACGCGCTGCGCGCCGAAGGTTGGGCAGAGGTTCCCTCGCACCAGGTCGGCACCGCGATCTTGGAGCCGCTGAGCTCGCTCGATCCGGTGGCCTACCTCCGTTTCGCCAGCATCTACAAATCCTTTGATTCAGCCGAGGACTTCGAGGCCGAGATCGCACAACTGCGAGCCGCCGAGCCGGAGCCCGTCACCACGGGCTGACACAGACCGCCCGGTGCGTAGTGGGGAAGCTGCGCGCCGGGCTTCCAACCCCGGGACCACACATCCCAACGATTCACCAGACAACCCCGCATCACCGACCAAGAGAAGGAAGAGACGCCGATGACCGAGACGGTGACCGGACGCACCGCAGCCAAGCAGGGCAAGGGTCTGTCGTTGACCCGCGTGTTCTCCACCGAGGGCGTGCACCCCTACGACCAGATCACCTGGGAGCGCCGCGACGTCGTCCAGACCAACTGGAAGACCGGCGCCACAGTCTTCGAGCAGAAGGGTGTGGAGTTCCCCGATTTCTGGAGCCTCAACGCCTCCACCATCGTCACGACGAAGTACTTCCGTGGCGCGGTCGGCACCGAGGCGCGTGAGTGGAGCCTCAAGCAACTCATCGACCGCGTGGTCAAGACCTACCGCGCCGCCGGTGAGGAGCACGACTACTTCGCGACTCCCGGTGACGCCGACATCTTCGAGGAGGAGCTGACCTGGTTGCTGGTCAACCAGTACTTCTCCTTCAACTCCCCGGTCTGGTTCAACGTCGGCACCGCCAGTCCTCAGCAGGTCAGCGCGTGCTTCATCTTGTCGGTCGACGACTCGATGAACTCCATCTTGAACTGGTACAAGGAGGAGGGCTTCATCTTCAAGGGCGGCTCCGGCGCCGGCCTCAACCTCTCCCGGATCCGCTCCTCCAAGGAACTCCTCTCCAGCGGTGGCACGGCCAGCGGCCCGGTCTCCTTCATGCGCGGTGCCGACGCCTCCGCGGGCACCATCAAGTCCGGCGGCGCCACCCGCCGCGCAGCCAAGATGGTCGTCCTCGACGTCGACCACCCCGACATCGAAGAGTTCGTGATGACCAAGGCGCGCGAGGAGGACAAGATCCGTGCCCTGCGCGACGCCGGGTTCGACATGGACCTCGGTGGCGCCGACATCACTTCGGTGCAGTACCAGAACGCCAACAACTCCGTTCGCGTCTCCGATGAGTTCATGCGTGCGGTCGAGGACGGCACCTCCTTCGGGCTGCGCGCACGCAGCACCGGTGAGGTGATCGAGACCGTCGATGCTCGTGAGTTGTTCAAGAAGATCAGCCAGGCGGCGTGGGAGTGCGCCGACCCGGGTCTTCAGTACGACGACACCATCAACGACTGGCACACCAACCCCGAGACCGGTCGGATCACCGCATCCAACCCCTGCTCGGAATACATGAGCCTCGACAACTCCTCGTGCAACCTGGCCT
>CALMLL010000083.1 GCA_937868075.1 uncultured Marmoricola sp.
GTCCTCCCACCAGCGCATCGTGACGAGGTTGCCGAACCACATGTGCGCCATCTCGTGAGCGATCACGATCGCCACCTGAGCAAGTTCGGGTTCGGTCGGCGGGTCGAGCTGGAGGTAGCGGTCCTGGAAGGTCACCGCTCCCGGGGTCTCCAGTGCTCCCCAGTTGTGCTCGGGAACGAAGATCTGGTCGTAGGAGTCGAAGGGGTAGGCCGGCTCGAAGTACCTCGTGTAGGCCTCGAAACAGCCGATCGTCTGCTTTTCCAGCCAGGGCGACTCGCGCTCCAGACTGGCGCGCTGAGAGGCACGGGCGTGCCAGGCGAAAGGAAGGCCGGCATGGTCGAAACGGTGGGAGACCCAGGGTCCAGCGCACACGACGAACAGATAGGTGGAGATGCGTGGCGTGGGGGTGAAGGACCAGCGGTCCGCCTCACGTGAGGCGATGCCGTTGGCGATCACGGTCCACGGCGTCGGGGCCGTCACAGTCAACGCGATGGTGGCTTTGAGGTCCGGTTGGTCGAAGCAGGCGAAGACGCGCTGGGCGATGTCCATGCCGCAGTAGGCCGACACGTAGGTCAGATCGTCGGCCGGATCCACGAACCGGTGCATGCCGTCACCGTCACGCACATAAGGCAGGGTCGCGCTCACCTCGAGCACGTTGGTCTCGGCCAGGTCGTCGAGCGCTATCCGTCCCTCGGCGTACGCCTCGGGGGGTAGGGCGCGGCCGTTGAGGCGCGCCACGACGTCCTGGCCAGCATGCAACTCCACGAAGGTCGCCGACCCGGGGGCCTGAGCATCGAACGTGATCGTCGTGGTGGAGGCGAAGCGGTCCTCTCCGCGCAGATCCAGATCCACGGTGTACGCCGACACCCGGATCAGGGCCGCCCGAGCGCGAGCCTCCTGCAGGGTCAAACTCATCCCTCCACCCTAGATTCGCGACGAGCCGAACGGGCGGCTAGACTTGCCGGGTTGCCTCGGCGAGGGAATCCACGGGTTCCGTGATCGACGCGGCCGGTCCTCGATGCACCGTGCCGTTCGTTGCGCGGTGCATTTGTTTTCCCAGCCCCGGGCGTTCTCGTCCCGGTGCGCGGGACCAAGAATTCCTGGCCGAGCAGCCGCCAACGTGTTCCACCCCGATCAACAGTTCCAGACCGCAGTAGTCAAGATCGCAGTATCCAGATCGCAGTAGCCCAGACCGTAGAAGCAACGAGGAGTAACCCCCCGCATGTCCAGTGAAGAGACCATCAAGGGCGAGTCCCGCACCCAGTTCGGCAAGGGCGCGGCCCGCCGCATCCGTCGCGAGGGCAAGGTGCCGGCCGTCATCTACGGTCACGGCAACGAGCCGATCCACGTCACCATGCCCGGCCACGACACCAAGATGGCGATCAAGCACGGTGGCGCCAACGCGCTGCTGCGGGTCGAGGTCGAGGGCAAGGTCCACCTCGCGCTGACCAAGCAGGTTCAGGCCGACCCGATCAAGGGCCACCTGGAGCACATCGACTTCGTCGAGGTGAAGAAGGGCGAGAAGGTCAACGTCGACGTCCCGGTGCACCTGGTCGGCGAGGCGTCTCCCGACGCGCTGGTCGTCACCGAGAGCAACACGGTGGAGTTGGAGGCCGAGGCCACCCACATTCCCGAGTTCATCGAGGTCTCGATCGAAGGCGCCGAGGTCGGCACCCAGATCCTGGCCGGGGACCTTGTCCTGCCCAAGGGCTCCACGCTGGTCACCGACCCCGAGGACCTCATCGTCAACATCACGCACGCCCCGACCGCCGAGGAAGTCTCTGCCGAACTCGACGAGGCCGAGTCCAACGCTGAGCGCGGCACCGGAGACGTCGTGGCCGAGGCTGGTTCGGAGTCGACCGAGGAGTGACCTCAACCCAGGTTGAACAGGCCCCGGAGGTCTGGCTCGTCGTCGGGCTGGGCAATCCGGGGCCTGGCTATGCCGGCACCCGTCACAACGTGGGCTATCTCGTCGCCGACGAGTTGGCCGCACGCATGGGCTCGTCTTGGCGGGCACACAAGAGCGGCCGCGCGGCCGTCGTCGAAGGTCGGTTCCAGACGCCTGGGCCGCGCGTCGTCCTGGCCCGCCCGCGCTGCTACATGAACGAGTCCGGCGGCCCAGTGAAAGCGCTGGCCTCCTTCTACAAGGTCCCACCCGCAGCGATCATTGCCGTCCACGACGAACTCGACATCGCTTTCGGCACACTGCGGATCAAGTTCGGGGGCGGGGACAACGGCCACAACGGGCTGAAGTCGATGCGCTCCTCGCTCGGCACCGGCGACTTCTACCGCGTCCGCGCCGGCATCGGACGGCCCCCTGGGCGCCAGGACCCGGCCGACTACGTTCTCTCCAACTATTCGGGCACCGAGCGCAAGGAACTGCCCTTCCAGATCGATCGCGCCGCTGACTCGATCGAGGCGTTGATCGCCGAGGGCCTCGACGCGGCCCAGGCTCGCTTCAACAGCTGAGCCCGTCGCTAGGGTTGCGTCGTGACCACCTCCACCCCAGCCTCGCCTCCGGTCGGACTCAACGACCACGACTTCGCTGCGTGGGCGGCCACCGAGGCTGGCCGGCTCTTGGTCCAGGTGCGTGCCGGCGGTCTTGAGGGCAAGGAACTCAAGGACGCCGGTGACATGGCCGCGCACGAGTTCCTCATGGGGGTGTTGGCCAGCTACCGCCCCGACGACGCCGTCTTGAGCGAAGAGGAGCACCGTGGCACCGCGGGCGTCCACGACCGCTTGACCGCCCGCCGGGTCTGGATCATCGATCCCCTCGACGGCACCCGAGAGTTCTCCGAGCCGCCGCGCGATGACTGGGCCGTGCACGTCGCCTTGTGGGAGGACGGCGACCTCGTTGCCGGTGCGGTGGCGCAGCCCGGCCTGGGGCAGACCTTCCACACCGGCCGACCGCCCGTCGTACCACCGGCCAGCGGTGGTCGCCCCCGGATCGTCGCCTCCCGCACCCGCCCGCCGGCCTTCGTGCAGGCGCTGGTGGAACATCTGCGCGGCGAGTTGGTGCCGATGGGTAGCGCCGGCGCCAAGGTCATCTCGGTCGCCCGGGACGTCAGCGACGCCTATGTCCACGCCGGCGGGCAGTACGAGTGGGACTCCGCGGCCCCGGTGGCCGTGGCGCGTGCGGCCGGTCTCTTCACCAGCCGGGTCGACGGATCCCCGTTGCGCTACAACCAGCCCGACGTGCTGCTGCCCGACCTGGTCGTCTGCCGCCCCGAGTTGGCCGAACCGATCTTGGCGTTCATCGCCGAGCACGGCACCGAGTGAGTGCGATCAAGGCCGTCCTGTGGGACGCCGATGGGGTGCTTCAGGAGGTCCCGGGTGGGTGGCGGCCGCTGCTGAACGAGGCCATCGGACCCGACCGCACCGAGGCGCTTTTGGCCGAGGTCTGGCCGGTCGCCAAGGAAGCCATGTGCGGGCGCGGCGATCTGGTGGCCGAGTTGGACCGCCTCCTGGTGGCTCAGGGTCTCTCCGATGCGGCCGACCGGATCAAGGAGGTCTGGGGGACCTTCACCAGGTTCGACGACACCAGGGCTTTGGTGGCGAGGCTGCGAGCCAGCGGTGTGGGATGTCATCTGGCCACCAACCAGGACCCGCTGCGAGCCGACTACATGCGCCGCCGCCTCGGGTACGACGACGTCATGGACTCATGCTTCTATTCCTGCGACGTGGGCGCGGCCAAACCCTCCGGCCGCTACTTCACCCAGGTGCTGGCCGCCTTGGACCTCCGCGCCGACCAGGTGGCTTTCGTCGACGACACCGAGGTCAACGTTGTCGCGGCAGGCAAACTCGGGATCGCCAGCGTGCACTGGCACCACCGCGAGGGGCTGCCGGCCCTGGTGGAGGCCCTGAGGGGCCTGGGCCTCGATGTCGGCTAGTCCCGCAGCTGGCCCACGATCGCGGAGATCCGCTTGGCTCTGGTCTCGGCTCGTTTAGCGTCGTGCAGGGCCAACAGATGGACGTATCTGGCCGAACGACTGAGCGCGTCCCACGCCCCGCGCGCTTCTCCGAGTGCGGCTGCGAGGTCCTCGGGCACCTCGAGGGCTTCCACCGGCCGCAGTTCGTCCCAAGACCCGGACTCTTTGGCTCGGCGGACCGCAGCGAGGCCGGCTTCGTGCATCAATCCGGCCCCCTCCAGCGCGGCGACCCGGTCGCGGTTGGGCTGGGTCCAGCGCGAGTGCGCCCGCCGGGGGGTGAACGTGATGGAGGTGCGCTGCTCGTCGACTCCGCGGGCGGTGGAGTCCACCCATCCGAAGCAGAGTGCTTCGCGGACCAGATCCTCGTAGGCCACATGGCCAGGGAAGGACTTCTTGTAGGTCACCACCCAGACGCCGTCACTATCGGCGTGATGATCGACCAGCCACCGGCGCCAGTGATCTCGCGAGGTGATCTGCACGCTGGGTCGCTCCACCTGCCCAACGCTGACACAAGTCGTCGCCCCTGCCCAGGTGGTGGCAACCACTAACGTGGCGCTCATGGCGAGCCCGGCAGTGGAGATCGAGGTCGACAACCGGGTGGTCAAGGTGACCAACCCCGACCGCGTGTATTTCCCGGCCCGGGGCGAGACCAAACTCGATCTGGTCGACTACTACCTCAGCGTCGGGCCCGGCATCGTCAATGCGTTGCGCGAGCGCCCATGCATGCTGCACCGGTTCCCCACGGGTGTGACCGGGGAGAAGGTGCATCAGAAGCGACTGCCCGCCGGGGCTCCTGCGTGGATGGAGACCGTGCAGGTGTTCTTCCCGCGCTGGAAGCGCACCGCCGACGAACTGTGCGTGACCGAGTTGGCCCACGTCATCTGGGCGGTTCAGATGAGCACCGTGGAGTTCCACCCCTGGAACAGCCGCCGCGACCATGTCGAAGAGCCCGACGAGTGGCGCATCGACCTCGATCCGGGGCCGGAGTGCTCCTGGGAACGGGTCCAGCGGGTCGCCATGACCTGTCAGAACGTCCTGGAAGACCTGGGCGCCGTCGGGTACCCCAAGACCAGTGGGGGGCGGGGGATTCACATCTACGTGCGCATCGATCCGCATCCCTTCGCCGACGTACGTCGAGGCGCGCTGGCCTTCGCCCGAGAGGTCGAGCGGCGTGCCCCCGACGACGTGACCACCGCCTGGTGGCGCAAGGACCGTGACCCGGCCGACCTCTTCGTCGACTACAACCAGAACGCTCGCGACCACACGATCGCTGCTGCCTACTCGGTGCGCGGCAACCCCGAAGCCACCGTCAGCGCCCCGGTGCGGTGGGAGGAGATCGAGGCCTGCCGGCCCGAGGACTTCACTATCGCCACCATGCCGTCGAGGTTCGCCGAGGTAGGCGACCTGCATCACGACATCGACGGGCACGTGTTCGGGGGCTTCTCGACCCTTCTGGAGTGGGCCGATCGGGACGAGACCGACGGCAAACCCGCCATAAGTGACGGACCCGGCGTTACCGCGGGGTAGATAACCGCGCACCCCTCGCCTAGATTCGCCACATGACCGCACAACACCCCTCCGTGACCGGACCGGCCGACCCTGAGCATGACTTGATGGCCACCTATGCGCTGGAGCCGGAGTACGTCAAAGCCCTGACCGATCGCATCGTGGCGACCAAGGGGGAGAGCGTCACGACGTACACCCCGATCACCGGGCAACCGCTGGCGAACATTCCCCAGTCCTCCCATGAGGACGTCGCCGAAGCGGTACGCCGAGCACGGATCGCTCAACGGGCCTGGGCCAAGACCAGTCTCGCCGAGCGGGAGGCCGCTGCGCTGCGGTTGCACGACCTGGTGTTGGCCCGTCAGGACGAGATCATGGACCTGATCTGTTGGGAGACCGGCAAGGCCCGCAAACACGCCTTCGACGAGCCGCTGCACATCGCGTTGACGGCGCGCTACTACGGCCGCACCGCGCGCCAGCACCTGAGCCCGGCTCCGGCCGGTGGGGTGATCCCGGTGCTGACCAAGGTGCGGATCAACCGAATTCCCAAGGGAGTTGTCGGGATCATCGCGCCGTGGAACTACCCCTTCTCGCTGGCGTTGTGCGACGGCATCCCGGCGCTCGTGGCCGGCAATGCGGTGGTCACCAAGCCGGACGCTCAGACCATGCTGACGGCGTTGCTGGGTGCCCAACTGCTCGAGGAGGCCGGATTCCCCCGCGATCTGTGGATGGTCGTAGCCGGACCCGGCCGCGATCTCGGCACCCCGCTGATCGAAGGCTCTGACTACGTCTGCTTCACCGGCAGCACCGCCACCGGCAAGATCATCGCCAAACAATGCGCCGACCGGCTGATCGGCTGCTCGCTGGAGCTGGGCGGCAAGAACCCCATCCTGGTGCTGCGCGACGCCGACTTGGAGCGCGCCGCCGAAGGCGCTGTGCGAGCCACCTTCTCCAACGCCGGCCAGCTGTGTGTCAGCACCGAGCGGATGTTTGTGGCCGACCAGGTCTACGACAAGTTCGTGGCGCTGTTCATCGAGCATGTGAAGTCGATGAAGCTGGTCAACGGCATGGCCTGGGGCTCCGACATGGGCTCCTTGACCAGCCAGGCGCAACTCGACGCGGTCAGCAAGCATGTCGACGACGCGGTTGCTCGTGGTGCCAAGGTGCTCGTCGGTGGCAAGGCGCGCCCCGACCTCGGCCCGTATTACTACGAGCCCACGGTGCTCGAGGGGGTCACGCCGGGCATGGCCTGCTTCGCCGATGAGACCTTCGGCCCGGTGTTGTCGATCTATCGCTTCCACGACGAGTCCGACGCGGTCGAGCGCGCCAATGAAGGCGACTACGGACTCAACGCCAGCATCTACAGCCGCGATGCCCACCGCGCCGAGGCGCTCGCCGCTCGGATCCGTTGCGGCTCGGTCAACGTCAACGAAGCCTTCGCGGCTTCTTTCGCCTCGATCGATGCGCCCATGGGTGGCATGCGGGAATCGGGACAAGGGCGGCGCAACGGGGCCGAGGGCATCTGGCGCTACACCGAGTCCCAGACCGTGGCGACCCAGCGGCTGCTGCGGTTCTCCCCGCAATACGGCATGACCGATGAGGGCTACTCCAAGATGATGACCACCAGCCTGCGGCTGATGAAGAAGTTGGGCGCCAAGTGACCGACGTCGATGTGGTCGTGATCGGCTCCGGTTTCGGTGGGTCGGTCGCGGCATTGCGTTTGGCCGAGAAGGGCTACTCGGTCGTCGTACTCGAAGCGGGCAAACGGTTCGAGGACAAGGACTTCCCCGACACCTCCTTCGATGTGAAGAACTATCTCTTCCGCCCCGAGGTCGGTTGTTACGGCATCCAGCGCATTGATGTGCTCAAGGACTGCCTGATCCTGTCCGGGGCCGGGGTCGGTGGGGGGTCACTGGTCTACGCCAACACTCTCTACGAACCGCTCCAGCAGTTCTATGACGACCCGCAGTGGAGTCACATCGCCGACTGGCGCACCGAGTTGGCGCCCTACTACGACCTGGCCAAGCGCATGCTCGGGGTCGAGTTGAACCCGGTGATGACCGCTTCCGACAAGGTGATGAAGCAGGTCGCCGACGAGATGGGAGTGGGGGACACCTTCCACATGACGCCGGTCGGGGTGTTCTTCGGCGGGCCGGGACAGACCCAGCGTGACACCATCCCCGACCCCTACTTCGGTGGTGCCGGGCCCGACCGGGTGCCCTGCAAGCACTGTGGCGAATGCATGACCGGGTGTCGTCACAACTCCAAGAACACCCTGGCCAAGAACTATCTTCACCTCGCCGAGAACCTCGGCGTGCGGGTGTTGCCGATGACCACGGCCACCCGGGTCGTGCCCACCGACGAGGGCTACTCGGTCCACGTGGTCAACACCGCGCGGCCCAAGCTGCCCGGTCGAGTGATCTCTGCCGAGCAGGTCGTGTTCGCCGCTTCGGCACTGGGCACCCAGCGCCTGCTGCATGCGATGCGCGACTCCGGTGACCTTCCGGCCCTGTCGCCGCGACTGGGTTCGCTTTCTCGCACCAACTCCGAGTCGATCCTGGGGGCCATCGCTCCCGACACCTCCACCGACTTCTCCAAGGGCGTGGCGATCACCTCGTCCTTCCACCCCGACGAGTTCACCCACATCGAGCCGGTGCGCTACGGCAAGGGCAGCAACGTGATGAGTCTGATGCAGACCGTGCTCACCGACGGTGATCAAGGTGAGCCGCGGTGGCGCACCTGGCTGCGCGAGATGTGGCGGGAGCGGGCCAGCCTGCGCGACCTCTACGACATGGCGCACTGGTCCGAACGTGCCGTGATCGCTTTGGTGATGCAGTCGTTGGACAACTCGATCACCACCTACACCAAGCGGAGTCGTCTGACCGGACGCCGCTATCTCACCTCCAAGCAGGGTCACGGCCAGCCCAACCCGACCTGGATCCCGGTGGCCAACGATGCGGTCCGCCGCATGGCCGCAATCGTGAAGGGCCGCCCCGGCGGCTCGATCGGGGAACCGTTCAACCGGCCGCTGACCGCCCACTTCATCGGTGGCTGCGCGATCAGTGACTCCGCCGACACCGGCGTGATCGACCCATATCACCGCGTCTACGGGCACCCCGGCCTCCACGTCGTCGACGGCTCGGCGATCTCGGCCAACCTCGGCGTGAACCCCTCCCTCACGATCACCGCTCAAGCCGAGCGGGCGCTGGCGATGTGGCCCAACAAGGGTGAGCAGGACCCACGCCCCGAGGTGGGGTCGGCGTACGCCCCGGTGGCGGCGGTCCCACCGACGAACCCGGCGGTGCCCCCGCACGCTCCGGCGGCGTTGCGGCTGCCGATCGTCGAGGTCACCTAGTCACCGAGGGGCGGTCGCGGCAATCGGCGGCCACCAGGCGGGATCCGTGATCGGCGCGGCAACTAGACTCAGCCACTCCCGCGCGAAAGGCAGCACGTGACCGGTTCTCTCATCGACCACGACCTCGTCCTGGTGGTCGACTTCGGCGCCCAGTACGCCCAGTTGATCGCCCGCCGGGTGCGTGAGGCCAAGGTCTATTCCGAGATCGTGCCGCACTCGATGCCCCTGTCGGAGATGATCGCCAAGCAACCCAAGGCGATCATCCTGTCCGGCGGCCCCTCCAGCGTGTACGCCGACGGCGCACCCCAGGTCGACCCGGCCCTGTTCGAGGCCGGAATCCCGGTGTTCGGGATGTGTTACGGCTTCCAGTCCATGGCGCAGGCGATGGGCGGCGAGGTGGCCCGCACCGGGGTTTCGGAGTTCGGCCGCACCGCTGTCGAGGTCACCGACCCCGGCGTGCTCCTCGAGGGAGTGCCCAGCCAGCACAAGGTGTGGATGTCCCACGGTGATTCGGTCGCGCGAGCCCCTCAGGGGTTCCGGGTGCTGGCCAGCACCGACGAGACGCCGGTGGCCGCTTTCGAGCATGTTGAGCGTGGCCTGGCTGGTGTGCAGTGGCACCCCGAAGTGATGCACACCGAATACGGCCAGCAAACGCTGGAGCGGTTCCTGCACACCATCGCGGGTTGTCGTCCGACCTGGACGATGACCAACATCGTCGAGGAGCAGGTGTCTCGGATCCGCGCCCAGATCGGCCCCGAAGGCCGAGCCATCTGTGGGCTCTCAGGTGGGGTGGACTCGGCTGTTGCAGCGGCCTTGGTGCAACGTGCGATCGGTGATCGCCTCACCTGTGTGTTCGTCGACCATGGGCTGCTGCGCAAGGGGGAGGCCGAGCAGGTCGAGCGAGACTTCGTGGCGTCCACGGGCGTCAATCTGCACGTCGTGGATGCCCAGAAGCGTTTCCTCGACGCCCTGGCCGGGGTCACCGACCCGGAGCAGAAACGCAAGATCATCGGGCGTGAGTTCATCCGGGTGTTCGAGGCGGCCGAGGCCGACGTGATCGCCGGTTCCGACGACTCGGTCGGCTTCTTGGTCCAAGGGACCCTCTACCCCGACGTGGTGGAGTCCGGTGGTGGCGAGGGCGCGGCGAACATCAAGTCCCACCACAACGTGGGCGGACTGCCCGACGACCTCGAGTTCGAACTGGTCGAACCGCTGCGCACCCTCTTCAAGGACGAGGTTCGTCTGGTGGGGGAGCAGTTGGGCTTGCCGGCCGAGATCGTGTGGCGCCACCCGTTCCCCGGGCCGGGGTTGGGCATCCGGATCATCGGCGAGGTCACGCGGGAGCGCCTCGACATCCTGCGCGATGCCGACGCGATCGCTCGTGAGGAGTTGACCGCGGCCGGTCTCGACCGCGACGTGTGGCAGTTCCCAGTCGTTCTGTTGGCCGACGTGCGCTCGGTCGGCGTACAAGGTGATGGGCGCACCTACGGGCATCCGGTGGTGTTGCGCCCGGTCACCAGCGAGGACGCGATGACCGCCGACTGGTCGCGATTGCCCTACGACGTGCTCGAACGCATGTCGACCCGGATCACCAACGAGGTCCGTGAGGTCAACCGGGTCACGCTGGACATCACCAGCAAGCCGCCGGGCACCATCGAGTGGGAGTAGCGCCTGGTCGTGATCATGCCGTCGTGGTGAACCCGACGGCTGGGAACGACTAGATTCACACCCCGTGAGTGCACAGGCCCCGTCCGCTGTCATCTTGATCCGCGCTGAGCGGTTCACCCCCAATCCGGCCACGGCTGCCGACAACGCCTTCCAGTCCGATGCGCCCGAGGGCCAGAGCGACCACGACACCTCGGTGAAGGCGCTTGCCGAGATGGACGCGGTCGCGGAAGCTCTGCGCGCGGCCGGGGTGCGCGTGCATGTCTTCGACGACGAGGACCACACCCGACCCGACAGTGTCTTCCCGAATAATTGGTTGTCCACGCATGCGGGTGGCTACGTCGCGGTCTACCCGATGTATGCCTCCAATCGACGTCACGAGCGCCGCGCCGATGTGTTGGAGTACCTCAAGTCCAACTACCGCGTGCAGACCATCGTCGATTACTCGGGTCTCGAGCCCGACGGCATCTTCCTCGAGGGCACCGGTGCGATGGTTCTCGATCACGTGTCCCGGGTCGCCTACACCGCCCGTAGCTACCGCGCCGATGTGGCGGTGCTGGAACGTTTCTGTGCCGACTTCGGCTACGAACCGATGGCCTTCGATGCTGTGGACTCAACGGGTGTGCCGGTCTACCACACCAACGTGATCGCCTGTGTCGGCACCGAGGTTGCCATGATCGCCTTGGAGATGATCCCCGATGAGTGGCGTCGGGAGCAGGTCCGCGAGCGCCTGTCGGTCAACGGGCGACAGGTCGTGGAGTTGACCGAACAGCAGGTTCAGGAGTTCGCCGGCAACGCGGTCGAGTTGTGTGGGAGGACCCCCGAGGGCCGTCGTCGCTACATCATGGCGATGTCGGCTCGCGCACGTCGCTCCCTTCGCCCCGACCAGATCGAAGCCATCGAGCAGTCGTGCGACATCGTGGCCGTCGACATCCCCACCATCGAGTTGGCCGGGGGATCGGTGCGCTGCATGATCGCCGGGGTGCACCTAGACCCGCGTCCCGCGATCGAGCCGGAGCCGACCGCGGCCGTGGAAGCCATCGATGAGGAGCCGGAGAGCATGGACGGCTACGAAGCCGCCATGGCGATGCCCGAAGACTAGGCGAGCCCGCCACCCCTATCGGGCACCCGAGACAGATACAGTCACGGGAGAACCGAGGACGGGTGGGCTGGAGTACAAGATGGGGTTCGTCAGAACAGTCAAGGAGATCCTTCGTCGCGCCCTGTTGGCGCGGACCAGTGGACTGGACCTCACCAAGCTCGACAAGATCCCCAAGCACCTCCTCTACCTGCTCGAGCGCGACGTCCTCGCCCCCAGCAGCAAACTCAGCGAACTGCGCGACACCCAACCGGTGGCCAAAGTTGCCAGCCTCCTAGGACTGGAGATTTGGGTGGTCTCCGGTGACGCCGAGGTCCGCGAAGTGCTCGGTGCCGGCAAGGAGACCTACTCCAACGACATCCGCCCCTACCTCGGCGGCGGCCGTCTGGGGGAGGTCGGCGTCGGTGGCCTCGGCTTCACCGACCCTCCCGAGCACACCCGCCTGCGCAAACTGCTCACTCCGGAGTTCACCATCCGGCGGCTCAACCGGTTGCAGCCGCTGATCGAGGAGATCGTGACCGGTCAACTCGACGAGATCGCTGAGGCCGCGGCACACGGCCCGGTCGATCTGGCCAGCACCTTCGCCTTCCCGGTGCCGTTCCGGGTGATCTGCGACCTGCTTGGCATGGAGGCCGAACGCCGCGAGCACTTCAGCAAACTCGCGACCGCTCGCTTCGACGTCACCGACGGTGGTGTGGGCGCCTTCGACGCGGCCACCGAGGCGCTGGACTTCCTCGAAGAAGAGGTACGCCGACAGCGCCTCGATCCAGGTCCGGGACTTATCGGCCAGATCGTCCGTGACCACGGTGACGAAATCACCGACGTGGAACTGGCCGGCCTAGCTGACGGGGTGTTCCTCGGCGGTCTGGAGACCAGTGCGTCAATGCTGGCCCTCGGCTCGGCCGTACTCCTGGAGCGGGGCGACCTGTGGCAGCGGCTGCGCACCGAGCCCGACAGCGTGGAAGCCATCGTGGAAGAGATGCTGCGACTGGTGACCCCGGTGCAGTTCGCCTTCCCGCGTTTCCTCAAGCACGACACCGTCGTTGCCGGGCGGACGGTGCCCAAGGGTGCCGTTCTGGTGTGCCAGTTGCCGGCCGCCAACCGGGACCCTCGAGCCACGATCGGCGACACCTTCGATCCCGAGCAGGCGACCGGTTCTCACCTGGCCTTCGGGCACGGATTCCATAGGTGTGTCGGCGCCGAACTGGGCCGGATGGAGCTTCGCAAGGCTTTCCCAATGATGGCCCAACGCTTCCCCGACATGACCTTGGCGACACCCTTGGCCGAACTGCCTTTCCGCACGTCGAGCATCGTCTTCGGAGTTGACGAGGTTCTGGTGTGGCCCACCGGCGCTCCGGTGGCTGTGGCGCTCTAGTCGCCCATCACCAGACCGAGTGCCAAGTCGACGGTCAGGTCGAAGAGGGCTCCAGGGTCGGAGACGGTGTCTGGGCCCATCTGCTCGAAGACCTCCGAACTGATGGCACCCAGCAACAGGTTCCAGGACGCCAATCCGCGCGCCACCAATTCCGGCGGAATCTCGACCCCGGCGAACTCGGGTTCGTCCATGACCGAGGCCACCGCAACGTGAGCCCGTGCGTCTGGGGTCGGCCGACTTCTCTCGGTCGCCAGCGCTGAGAGTGCCTCCATCAGGTGATGCACCACGCGGGTTCCCGGGGGATTGGTCTGCTGGGCAGGAGCGTGGTAGCCAGGCACCGGAGAGCCGTAGAGCAGGGCGTACTCGTGTGGGTGGGCGAGCGCCCATGCGTGCATGGAGTGGGCGATCGCGCGGAATCGGGGGCCGGTGCCAGTGACGGAAGCGACGTCGGCTTCGACCGCGTCGGCCAGGGAGTCGTAGGCGTCCACGATCAGCATCGTCAGCAGTTCGTCTCGGCTGGCCACGTATCGGTAGATGGCCGACGAGGACAACTTCATCTCCCGGGCCATTGCTCGCAGTGAGAGTCCTGCGGCGCCGTCACGAGCGAGATGGCGCGAGGCCACCTCCTTGATCTCGGCTTCGAGTGCGGCCCGGTTGCGTGCACGTATGCCTGGAGCATCGATCGACATGTCCGAAGTATCCCATAGTTTCGCGAGCATGTGACCTAAATAAGAGCACTGCTCTTGCTTTTCTCGCGTGAAGCGTGTTCACTGTATCGAAATGAGAGCACTGCTCTCGATCTGTTCGTCACCTTTGGAGGAAGACATGAACAAGGCCCTCATCATCGGTGCCGGTGGCGTCGGACAGTCATCGGCTGGCTCACTGGTTGCCCGCGGGTGGGATGTGGTGCTCGCTTCGCGAAGCGGGGCCACTCCGTCGTTGCCAGAAGTGCGCGGGATCCAACTCGACGCGACCGATCCCGACGCGGTGACCAAGGCCGCCGAGGGCATGGATGTGCTGATCAACGCGGTCAACCCCAAGAACTACGCCCGGTGGGATCGCGACTGGCCGCCGATCGCGTCCGCGATCCTGACCGCGGCCGGGCGTCATCGCCTCAACTTGGTCACCGTCTCCAACCTCTATGGCTACGGCAAGGTGTCTGCCCCCATGACCGAAGAGACGCCGATGAATCCCAACGGATCCAAAGGCGCCGTGCGCGCCCAGATGTGGTACGACGCGCTGGCCGCCCACGAGGCCGGCCAGATCAAGGCGACCGAGGTGCGCCCTTCTGACTACTTCGGTCCGGGAGCGAACCCGCTGGTGAGCATGGTGAACACGTTCATCATCAAGCGCGCCGCGGCTGGGAAGACGGTGTGGATGCCGTTCGGGCGACCAGACGCGCCGCACTCGTGGAGTTACCTCGAGGACATCGCCGAGCTGGTGGCCGTGGTGGCCACCGATGACCGCTCGTGGGGACGGCCCTGGCATGTGCCCACTGCGCCTCCGCGCACGGCAACCGAACTGGCCAACGACGTTGCTGACATCGTCGGTGGCCCGAAGGTGCGGGTGCGAGAGATGCCGGCCATGGTGAAGAAGGCGATGCGAGTCAGCGAGATGATCCGTTCTCTCGATGAGACCAAGCACCAACACGAGGAACCGTGGATCCTCGACGCCACCGCCGCTGAGCAGACCTTCGGACTCACTCCGACCGACTGGCACAAGGCGCTGTCCGCGACGATCGCCTCGCTGAAGTAGTCAGGCCTCGCTGAGCAGGTCGGTCGCCTCGATCGCCAACACGAGTGCTCCGACCAAGCTTGCTCGGTCGCCCAGCGACGCCGGCATCACTGGAGTGTTGGCGGCTCCGCTCAGACAGTGGCGACGCAGTCCCTGCCGAGCCGGCTCGAGGAGCAGGTCTCCGGCTGCGGACATGTCGCCACCGATGACGATGATGTCGGGGTTGAGGAGGTTGGTCAGCGCGGCCAACCCCCAGCCCAGGTGCAGGCCGGCGTCCTCGAACACCCTCACTGCCGAGACGTTTCCCTCGCGGGCGGCAGCGATGATCTCGGCCAGGCTGGCATTGGGAAGCTGGTCGGCCATGAGCGCCTTGGCGGGTGCGCTGGCGGCGTACGCCTCGAGGCAGCCGCGGCTGCCGCATCGACAGATCGGGCCCTGCTCGTTGAGCGTGAGGTGGCCGATCTCGCCAGCGGTGCCGTTGCTGCCGCGGAAGAGTTGGCCGTTGACGATCAGGCCAGCGCCGACGCCTGAGGAGACCTTGACGAAGACGAGGTTGTCCAACCCGCGGCCCAGTCCGCGACGATGCTCGGCCAGGGCGCCGAGGTTGGCGTCGTTCTCGATGACGACGGTGTGACCGAGCACGGCACTGGCCGCTTCGGGCGCGTTGACCCCGACCCAGCCGGGCAGGATCGCGCTCGACATGACGACGCCCTCGTTGAACGGAGCCGGTAGTCCTAGGCCGATCGTGCGGATGTCGGCGTACTCAACGCCTGCGGTAGCGGCCAACTCGCGCAGCATGCGGTCGGCCAGGCGCAGCCCCTCCAGATGGGAGTGCTCGATATCGAGCGACTCGCGGCTCTGTGCCAGGACGAGCCCGTTCATGTCGGCTAGGGCGACATTGAGGTGCTTGTGACCGAAGTCGAGCCCGGCCACCAGGCCAGCACCTCGACCCAGCCGCACCGACGTGCCCCGTCGACCGGCTCCGGCCACGGTGTCCAGGATCGAGGACGAGGCCAGTTCGCGCACGATGTTGGAGACGGTCCCCGCAGCCAGTCCGGTGGCGCGGCTGAGGTCCGCCTGGGTGACCGAGGCGCCACTGGTCCTCAGAAGTACGTCAAGGATGCGCTGTTGGTTCGCCGTACGCAACGCCGCAGTCGAGCCCGGGGAGTCCCGGGCGGTGCGTTGGTCGACAGTCATGCGATCACTGTGCGCTAGACCACGCTTGCAGTCAAGTAGTGACCACTAACTACGCTGAATAACAGCTCAAGAACATTTTTGTGTTCAAGTCTTGACGATAACGATGTGACGCGCCACACTTCGGGGAACCGCAACCCCCCAACAGGAGGACCCCATGGCATTCGCCAACCGCGTCGCCGTTGCTGGCGCCGTGCTCGCACTGGGTCTGGCCCCCGCGCTCGCCGCGTGCTCCAGCCCGAACTCATCGCCCAACAGTTCCGGCGGCAGCGACAAGACCATCGCGCTGCTGTTGCCCGAATCCAAGACCACCCGCTACGAGACCTTCGACAAGCCGTTGTTCGAGGCGAAGGTCAAGGAGCTGTGCTCTGACTGCACCGTGAAGTACTACAACGCCGACCAGGACGAGCAGAAGCAGGCTCAGCAGGTCGACACCGCGATCAGCGAAGGCGCCAAGGTCATCGTGCTCGACCCGGTCAACGGTGGCGGCGCCGGTGGCATGATCTCGGCCGCCCACGACGCCTCGGCCAAGGTCATCGCCTACGACCGCTTCATCGACGGCGCTGACTACTACATGTCCTTCGACAACGAGACCGTCGGCCGCCTGCAGGGCGAGGCACTGGTCAAGGCCATGGGTGGCAAGGGCGGCATCCTGATGCTCAACGGCGCCCCCAGCGACCCGAACGCCGCCCAGTTCAAGGCTGGTGCTCACTCGGCCCTCGACGGCAAGGTCACCCTCCTGGCCAAGGAGTACGACAACCCCGACTGGAGCCCGGACAACGCGCAGAAGTACGTCACCGACCAGCTCGCCAAGATCCCCGCCAAGAAGATCAAGGGCGTCTACGCAGCCAACGACGGCCAGGCCGGCGGTGTCATCGCCGCCCTCAAGGACGCCAACGTCAAGAAGCTGCCCCCGGTGACCGGTCAGGACGCCGAACTCGCCGCGATCCAGCGCATCCTGGCAGGCGAGCAGGCCATGACCATCTACAAGCCCATCCCGATCGAGGCCAACAAGGCCGCTGAGGTCGCGGTCGCCATCGTCAACGGCACCGACGTGGGCACCACCACCGACTACAAGGGTGTCAAGTCGTTCATCTTCGACCCGATCGTGGTCACGAAGGACAACGTCAAGGACACCGTGGTTGCCGACAACTTCTACAAGGTTGCCGACATCTGCGCCGGTGCGTACGCCGATGCCTGCAAGGCGGCTGGACTGTCCTGATGACTGCTACCGCAGCCACGGAGGTTCCGGTGAGGGAGAGCGTGCTCTCCCTCACCGGGATCAACAAGCGATTCGGCGCCGTCCAGGCGCTCACCGACGTACACCTCGAGGTGGCCGCTGGTGAGGTTGTCGCCCTCGTGGGGGACAACGGTGCCGGCAAGTCGACCCTGGTCAAGGTGATCGCGGGCGTCTACCAGCCAGACTCGGGCAGCATCCGGTTCGCTGGCTCATCGGTATCCCCCAAGGGGCCATCCCAGGCCCAGGCTTTGGGAATCGCAACGGTCTTCCAGGACCTGGCCCTGTGCGACAACCTTGATGTCGTCGCCAACCTCTTCTTGGGTCAAGAGCACCTGGTCGGGCCGATGCTCGACGAGGTCTCCATGGAGACCGAGTCCTGGCGACTCCTTCGCTCCCTCTCGGCCAAGATCCCCTCGGTGCGCATCCCGATCGCCGCACTCTCGGGTGGTCAACGTCAGACGGTGGCGATCGCCCGCAGCCTGGTCGGGGACCCCAAGATCGTCATGCTCGACGAGCCGACCGCGGCCCTGGGCGTGGCCCAGACCGCCGAGGTCCTCAACCTCATCGAGCGACTGCGTGACAACGGGCTCGGCGTGATCCTGATCAGCCACAACATGGCTGATGTGCAAGCGGTAGCCGACCGCATCGTCGTGCTCCGCCTGGGCCGCAACGCCGCCGACTTCCGGGTGGAAGACGTCACCACCGACGACCTGGTGGCCGCCATCACCGGTGCCTCCGACAACGTCGTCGCCGAGCGTGCCAAGCGCCGCGGCGAGTCCCACGACGACGCCATCGACTCGAACGGAGCAGGCGCATGAGCACCAATCCCGCAGCCGAGTCCGCTGTCGAGCAGGCCGGGCCGGCCGTTCCGCTGCCGGCCGACCTCGCCGACGAGCGGCTGATCCAACACGCCGGCCTCGGTGGCTGGTGGTCGGCCTTCGTCAACCGGATCCGCGGTGGTGACCTCGGCTCCATGCCGGTGGTCGTCGGCCTGATCCTGATCTCGCTGTTCTTCTTCCTCCAGCAGCCGAAGTTCCTCTCCAGCTTCAGCCTGGTCAGCCTGACCCGGTTCGCCGCGCCGCTGGGGATCATCAGCCTCGGCATCGTGCTGGTCCTGCTGCTCGGTGAGATCGACCTGTCGGTCGGCTCGGTGAGCGGTCTGGCCTCGGTGGTCACGGCCGTGCAACTGGTTCGTCACGACCAGTCGCTCATCGTGGCGTTGCTGGCCGGCATCGTGACCGGGGTGGCGATCGGGGCGCTCTACAGCGTGCTGTTCGTGAAGCTCGGGGTCCCCAGCTTCGTGATCACGCTGGCCGGGCTCCTCGGCTTCCAGGGCCTGCTGCTCTACGTCCTGGGCTCCCAAGGCACGCTCAACCTGCCAACCGACTCCGGCCTGGTGAAGTTCGCCAGCGGCTATGTCAGTGGACCGATGTCCTATGTGCTGGCCGCCTTGGTCGTGGTGTTGTTCGTCGGCTCGCGACTGGTCGGCATTCGTCGGCGTACGTCGGCGGGGTTGAGCGCTCCATCGGTGCTCGGTCTGCTGGTCAAGGGCGGCGCCTTGGCGATCGGGCTGCTCTTCCTCACGTGGTACCTCCAACAAGGCACCGGGCGAGGCTGGAGCTACCTGTGGATCCTGTTCACCTTCCTCGTGGTGTTGATGGATGTGGCCTTGCGAAAGACCACCTGGGGACGCCACGTCTTCGCTGTCGGAGGCAACGAGGAGGCCGCTCGCCGAGCCGGCATCAAGGTCTCGCGGATCTACACCTCGGTGTTCGTGCTCTGCTCGACCCTGGCCTCGATCGGTGGACTCCTTGCCGCCGCTCGGTTGACGTCGGTCTCTCAGAGCAGTGGCACCGGGGACACCAACCTGACCGCGATCGCGGCTGCCGTCATCGGTGGCACCTCGCTGTTCGGTGGTCGCGGGTCGGCGTACTCGGCCATGCTGGGCATCATCGTGCTGCAAGCCATCATCACCGGCCTCAACCTGTTGGGGGTTGATTCCTCGGTGCGGTTCATGGTGACCGGCGCGGTCTTGTTGCTGGCCGTGGCGATCGACTCGGTTGCCCGTCGGGCTCGCTCCTCGAGCGGCCGCGGCTGACCCCTCGACCCGTCACTTCTTCACACGTGAAGAAGTGACGGGTCGATGGTCTGGGGGAGAGATAACCGATCGGACACATTTGACGGGCGGCATGCGGCGGATGTAGCGCGCTTGCTACCGACGGGTTTAGCTTCAAAAGAGCACCACTACTCGGAAAGGAATGTTCATGCGACGCCCCCTCCTCGCACTCTCGGCAGCCGCCGTGTCATTGGCGATGGCGCTGACCGCTTGCGGCAGTGACACCTCCTCTGGCGGCGGTGACACCGGATCCATGAAGGCCACTCTCACCTGGTGGGACACGGCCGACCCGACGAACGAAGCACCGGCTTTCAAGAAGCTGATCGCCAAGTTCAACGAGCAGTACCCCGACATCAAGATCAACTACCAGTCGGTCCCCTTCGCCGATGCTCAGGCCAAGTTCAAGACGGCCGCTGAGTCGAAGTCGGGTGCCCCCGACATCCTGCGTGCCGAGGTCGCCTGGGTTCCCGAGTTCGCCTCGCTGGGCTACCTCTACGCCATCGACGGCACCGAGTTGCTCGACGGTGTGAACTTCTTGGAGACCCCGCTCTCCAGCGACCAGTACGACGGCAAGACGTACGGCGTCCCCCAGGTCACCGACACTCTCGGCCTGATGTACAACAAGAAGCTCTTCGCCAAGGCAGGCATCACCAAGCCCCCGGCCACCTGGGACGAGGTCGCCGCGGCAGCCAAGCTGCTGAAGAAGAAGGCCAAGGTCGGCGGCATCTACATCAACTCCGGCGGCTACTTCCTCCTGCCCTTCCTGTACGGCGAGGGCGCTGACCTCGTCGACGTGGCGGGCAAGAAGATCACCGTCAACAGTGCGGCCGCGATCAAGGGCGTTTCTGCTGCCCAGAAGCTGGTGCAGTCCGGCGCCGCGATCAAGCCCGACGCCAACGACTCCTACGGCACGATGATGACCCTCTTTAAGGAGGGCAAGGTCGGCATGATCATCAACGGCCCCTGGGAGGTCGCCAACGTTTCTGGTGACCCGAAGTTCGGTGGTTTCGAGAACCTCGGCATCGCTCCGGTCCCGGCCGGATCGGTCGGCGCCGGTGCCCCCGTGGGTGGCCACAACTACGTGATCTACTCCGGCATGAGCCAAGACAAGGCCAAGGCTGCGATCGCGTTCGTGAAGTTCATGAGCTCTGCTGACTCCGAGGCCTTCATCGCCAACGAGCTGGGTCTGCTCCCGGGCAACGCCGACGCCTACGACCAACTGGGCGACAACGCAAAGGTCTCGGCCTGGGCCGAGGCGCTCAAGGTGGCCAAGCCGCGTCCGTGGATTCCTGAGGGTGGCCAGTTCTTCGGTCCTCTGGACGAGATGGCGACCAAGGTCATGGTTCAGGGCGGCAACGTCAAGAAGGCGCTCAACACGGTGGCCTCGAAGTACAAGAACGAGGTTGTCACCGACTACAGCACCAACTAGTTGATTCACGGGTGTGGCGGGGCCTCGCGCCCCGCCACACCTCGTGGCGTGATCTTTGTGATTCGGGTTGCGAAGGACGGATAGATGAGCACAGGCGTTGGTGGCGCTCAGCGCGACGATTTGGTGCCGGCACAGACCAGTCGGCTCCGAGAGATCTTCGATCGAAACTGGTACGCGTGGGCGATGGTGCTGCCCACGGTCGTCGTTCTCGGCGTACTCGTGTTGTTTCCGCTGGTCCAGGGGGTGTACCAGTCGTTCACGAATCTCAACGAGAGCAACAAGGCCTCGGTCATCTGCACCAAGACACTGGGCGGTGGGGAGACCTGCAAGGACAATCCGCGCAAGTCCACGTTCGTCGGCGTGCAGAACTACGTCGACGTGCTGTCGGGCAAGAAGGGCTCCTTCTGGCTCCAGTTCACCAACACGATCGTGTGGACCGTGGCCTGTGTGTTCTTCCACTACACGATCGGACTCGGCCTCGCGATCCTGCTCAATCGCAATTTCAAAGGTCGAAGTTTCTATCGGGTGCTTTTGATCGTGCCGTGGGCGGTGCCGGCGTTCGTGAGCGCCTTCGCCTGGAAGTTCCTCTTCAACCCCAAGTTCGGGATCATCAACTCCACACTCGAGTCGTTGGGCTTGAGCGGGGTGGAGTGGTTCAACCACCGCTGGACTGCCATGTTCGCCGCCATCGTGACCAACGTCTGGCTCGGGGTTCCGTTCATGATGGTCGCGATGCTCGGCGGCCTTCAGTCGATCAGCAACGACCTCTATGAGGCGGCCGCGATCGACGGGGCATCGCCATGGCAGCGCTTTTGGAACATCACTCTTCCCGGGCTGCGCCCGGTCAGTGCCACGGTGATCCTGCTGGGCACGATCTGGACGTTCAACATGTTCCCGATCATCTACTTCGTCACCGGCGGCCAACCGGCCGGACAGACCGAGATCCTGGTCACCGGTGCCTTCCGGGCCTTCAACGAGGGGATCCGCAACTACTCGCTCGCGGCGACGTACGGCGTGCTGATCCTGTCCATGTTGGTGGTCTATTCGGCGATCTACCGTCGCGCTCTGCGCTCGCAAGGAGAGGTGTTCTGATGGCTGACTCCCAGGGTGTGATCACTCCTCCCAAGCAGGGCCGGGAGCGCAGCGTGCTCGCCTCGGTGCTGCTGCACGGCGCACTGGTGATCGCGGTGATCATCGCGTTGTTCCCGGTGGTGTGGGTCTTCTTGAGTTCGCTCAAGCCGCAGTATGCGATCCAGAGCAGCACGATCAATCTGTTTGTCGAGCCCTCGCTGGACAACTACAAGAAGGTGCTGACCGAGACCAGTTTCCCGAGGTGGTTCCTCAACTCGGTGGTGGTGGCCGCGTTCACCATGGTGATCGGTATCGCCATGTCGGCGACGGCCGGTTATGCCCTGAGCCGTTTCAACTTCGCTGGCAAGCGCGGTCTCATGTGGACCTTCCTGCTCACCCAGATGTTCCCGGTGGCGATCCTCATCGTGCCGATCTACACCCTGATGGCGAGGTTGGGTCTGATCAATACCAAGGCGTCACTTGTGATCGCGTACTGCACCGTAGCCGTGCCCTTCTGCGCCTGGATGATGCGTGGCTATTTCGACACCATCCCCCGGGAACTCGACGAGGCCGCCGCACTGGACGGGCTGGGGCCCTTCGGCACCTTCTACCGGGTGATCTTACCGCTGGCTCGTCCGGGCCTCGCGGTGACCGCGTTCTACACCTTCCTGACCGCATGGGGTGAGGTCGCGTATGCGATCGCCTTCTTGCAGTCGGAGAAGAACCTCACCCTCGGTGCCGGACTCCAACAGTTCGTGCCCCGCTTCAACCCGCAGTGGGATCTCCTCACCCCGGGAGCAGTGCTGATCACCATCCCGGCAGCGGTGGTGTTCTTCTTCGCCCAGCGACACCTCGTGGCCGGCCTCACCGCCGGTGGTACGAAGGGCTGACCTCATCCCGCCGACCCGCCACTTCTTCACACGTGTGAAGAAGTGGCGGGTCGGCGGTCTAGAGCCCGAGGGAACGGCCGATGATCTCCTTTTGGATCTCGGTAGTGCCGCCGTAGATGGTCTGGATGCGGGAGTTCACGAAAGCCTGGGCGATGGGGTACTCGCTTATGTAGCCATAGCCGCCGTGCAACTGCACTCCGCGGTCGGCCAGCGTGACCTGGAGCTCGGTCGACCAGTACTTCGCCATCGAAGCCGTGGCGTTGTCCAGTGTTCCCTCGACGTGGCGGCGCAGGCAGTCGTCCACGAACACGCGGCAGATGTGGGTCTGCGTGGCCATCTCGGCCAGCAGGAACCGGTTGTGTTGCAGCGAACCGATCGGGCGACCGAAGGCGTGCCGCGTCTTGGCGTACTCCAGCGACATCGCCAGGATCGACTCACACGCAGCCGCTGCCAACACCGCGATCGAGAGGCGTTCCTGGGGAAGGTTCTGCATCAGGTAGATGAACCCCTGCCCGGCCTCACCGAGCAGGTTCTCCTTGGGTACGACGACGTCGGTGAAGCTGAGTTCGGCAGTGTCCTGGGCCTTCATGCCCACCTTCTCGAGGTTCCGCCCACGCTCGAAGCCGGGCATTCCTCGTTCGACCACCAGCAACGAGTATCCGAGGTGACCCGCCTCGGGGTCGGTTCGTGCCACCACGATCACCAGGTCGGACAGGATGCCGTTGCTGATGAAGGTCTTGGCCCCGTTGAGCAGATAGTGGTCGCCCATGTCTACCGCCGAGGTGGTCAGCCCCTGCAGGTCAGACCCGGCACCGGGTTCGGTCATCGCGATCGCGGTGATGATCTCCCCGGACACACACCCGGGCAGCCAACGGCGCTTCTGTTCGGGTGTGCCGAGTTGGACCAGGTAGGGGACGATGATGTCCGAATGCACGGTGAAGCCGGGGCCGCTGACCGCGTGCGAGGCCAACTCCTCGGCGACCACCGCGTTGTAGCGGAAGTCGGAGATGCCCGCTCCGGAATACTCCTCCGGCACCTCGAAGCACAGCAGACCAGCCTCACCGGCCTTGAGCCAGACCTCGCGGCTGACCTGCCCGGCCTCCTCCCATTCCTGGGAGTACGGCGTGCACTCACGCTCGATGAAGGAGCGAACAGACTGCCTGAAGTCCTCGTGCTCGGTGTCGAAGACGGTGCGCATCAGGCCACCCACTCCTTGAGCAGGGCAACGGTGGCGGTCGGATCCTCGGTGGCGGGAGCCACCTGCAGGTTGGTCACTCCGGCTTCCTTGAAGGCCGCGATGCGCTCCTTCACGTAGGACTCCGGACCGACGAGGTTGATCCGCTCGAGCAGTTCCAGCGGAACCTCCGCCTCGGCGTCGCGTTTGTAACCGTCGAGGTAGAGGTCCTGGATCTTGGCGGCCTCGGCTTCGTAGCCGTAGGAGCAGACGAGGTCGTTGTAGAAGTTCTTGCCGCGCGCGCCCATGCCACCGATATAAAGGGCCAGCATCGGACGCATGAAGTCGAGCATCCCTTTCACGTCCTCGCCGATGGCCACCATGCCACCGGCAGTGATCTCGAGTGGAGCAAGGTCGGGGGAGCGCTTCGCGGTGCCCTCTCGCAGAGCAGCGCCCCACACGGCGTTGGCGCCCTCGGGGCTGAAGAGGAAGGGCAACCAGCCGTCGGCGTACTCAGCGGTGCCGCTGACTGACTTGGCCCCCAGGGCGGCGATGTAGATGGGCACAACCGGGCGCTCGGGCTTGGTGAGGATCTTCAGCGGTTTGCCCAGTCCGGTGCCCTGATCGGCCGGCAGCGGCAACGTGATGGTCCGGCCCTGATAGTTGATCGTCTCGCGGCGCAAGGCCGCTCGGACCACCTCGATGACTTCCTTGGTTCGGGTGAGCGGCCGGTCGTAGGGCACCCCGTGCCACCCTTCGATCACCTGTGGGCCGCTGGCTCCCAGGCCGAGGATCGCTCGCCCGCCGGAGACGTTGTCGAGTCCGGCGGCGGTCTGGGCGATCAGCCCGGGGGTCCGCGAATAGACATTGAGGATCGCCGAGCCGACCTCGACCGTCTCGGTCTTGGCGGCCAGATAGCCCATCAGTGTGGGAGAGTCGAAACCGTACGCCTCGGCGACCCACACCGTGTCGAGCCCGGCCTTCTCCAGTGACACCACCGAGTCCGCGGCTGCTCGAGGATTGCCGTCGTACATCAGCATGGTCGAGAGTTTCATCACTACCTCACTTTTCGAGCGCTGCGTCGTGGCAGGCTCTGGGAACTGACACAGATTCAGCTAAGGGGACCTGCGGTGACCTCAATCATCATTATCGGCGCCGGCTTCGGCGGCCTCGGAGCGGCCATCGAGTTGACCAAGGCGGGCTATCCGGATGTCACGATCTTGGAGCGCTCCGACGGCGTCGGCGGGGTGTGGCGAGACAACACCTATCCCGGTGCCGCGTGCGACATCCCTTCGGCGCTCTACTCCTGGTCGTTCGCCCCCAACAAGCGCTGGGGGAGGCGCTACTCGCCGCAGCCGGAGATCTTGTCCTACATCGAACGAACCGCACAGCAGTTCGGCGTGCGCGGCAAGGTCCGCACCTCCGTCGAGGTGCAGCGGTGTGAGTGGGTGGACGGACAGTGGCAGGTGCACACGAGCGCCGGGGTGTTCACCGCCGACATCGTGATCCCGGCTGTGGGTCAGTTGTCGCACCCGGTGATTCCCACGATCGAGGGGGCAGACTCCTTCGCCGGTCCTTCGTGGCACTCGGCCCGGTGGCAACACGACGTCCCCCTGTCGGGGCGCAAGGTTGCTGTGATCGGCACCGGTGCCTCAGCCATCCAGTTCGTCCCAGCAATCCAGCCCGAGGCGGGCCAGATCTCGGTTTTCCAACGCCACGCGGCGTACGTTCTGCCCAAGCCCGATGGCGCACACGGACGCCTTCACCGGGCCCTGATCGATGCGATTGCCCCCTTCTCGTCGGTGGAGCGGGGGACAATCTTCTCCATCACCGAGGCAGTGAACCACGCCCTGATCGCCAACTCCGTGGGTGTGGCGGCACTGAAGAAGATCGTCGAGACGACCCTGCGCCTCCAGGTCAAAGACCCGGCTTTGCGGGCCAAACTGACACCTGACTACCCCTTCGGCTGCAAGCGTGTCCTGTTCGCCAACAACTGGTACTCCACCATGGCCAAGCCGAACATCTCCTTGATCACCGAGGGCATCGAGCGCATCGAACCTTCCGGTGTGCGGACCAGTGACGGGGTACTGCACGAGGCGGACGTGCTCATCTGGGGGACCGGGTTCGCAGCGACGTCGTTCCTGGCCGGCATCGAGGTCAGAGCCGGAGATCTCACCCTGGCCGAGGCGTGGAAGGACGGGGCCGCGGCCCACCTGGGTATCAACGTGCCGGGCTTCCCCAACTTCTTCATCATTTACGGGCCGTACACCAACCTCGGTGGTTCCTCGATCATCGAGATGCTGGAGGCCCAGACGCGCTACATCGTCGGGGCTGTACGCCGAGTGGCGCACGCGGGACCGATCACGGTTCGCCGACAGGTCAGCGACGCCTGGGACGAGGAGATGCAGACCCGGTTGCGGGACTCGGTGTGGTCCCGGTGCGACAACTGGTACCGCGAGGCCAACGGCAAGATCACCACCAACTGGCCAGGTCAGGTCCGTGAATTCCAACAGCGGACCGCGTCCTTCAACGCCGCCGACTTCGAACCGGTCGGACCGGCACCGCTCAGTTAGTCGGTCGCCTTCCGGCGTACGCCTCGCAACATCTCCGCGGTCTCGGCGTCGGCGTGGTCGGCCTCGCGCCACAGCGAACTCGGCCACCAGATGACCTTGCCCACGTCGTAGGACAGGGCCGGCACCAGCAACGACCGCACGATCAGCGCGTCGAGCAGGACACCGAACGCCACGATGAAGGCGATCTGCGCCAGGAACAGGATCGGGAGCACACCCAGGGCCGCGAACGTCGCCGCCAGCACCAAACCTGCGGACGTGATCACGCCACCGGTGGCCGAGAGCCCCTTCAAGATGCCCGGGTGGGTGCCTTGGCGCAGCGCCTCTTCGCGCACACGCGTCATCAAGAAGATCGAGTAGTCGATGCCCAGCGCCACCAAGAACACGAACCCGAGCAGCGGCGTGGAGGGATCGGTGCCAGGGAACTTCGCGATGTCGTTGAAGACGAAGGCGCTGATGCCCAGGGTCGCGCCGAAGGACAAGACGTTGGCGACCAGCAGGATCAGTGGAGCGACCAGGGAGCGAAGCAACAGCGCGAGCACCAGGAAGATCACGATGAGGATCGCCGGAATCACCTTGGCGCGGTCCTTGTCCGTGGTGTCGCGAACGTCGACCTGGATCGCGGTGGAACCACCCACCAAGACGTCGTTTCCGGAGTTGAGTTCTTTGCGCAGGCGCTCGACGGTCGCCTCGGCAGCGGCCGAGTCGGCGGGGTCGTCAAGCGTGGCGAACAGCACCGACTGCCCGTCGATCGACTTGGGCGCCATCGGGTTCGTGGCCGATTCCGGGATCCAGAACACACTGGGTTGCTTGGCGTTGGAGGACTTCGCGATCCCCTTGACCTCGGCGATCTGCTGCGCCAGAGGGAAGGCGTAGGCGTCGGGCACCACGATCTGCACGGGGCTGGAGGCATCCGCGGTGAAATGCTCGTTGATCAGGTCCTGAGCTTCCACGGATTCGACCTTGGTGAGGAAGAGGTCGGTTTGGGGCACCTGCTCCTCGTTGAGGTTGACGACGTTGAATGCGGCTGCCAGCAAACCGACGAAGGTCAGCGCCCACACCAGACGGGCATGCCGCTCGATGAGCCGAGCCAGACGCCCCCAGAGTCCCCGGGTGTCCGTGTGGGGACTGCCGTACGCCGGCCGGAACGGCCAATACGCAGCACGACCCAGGAGCAACAGCATCGCCGGCAGGAGTGTCAGGGCGGCGAGAACCGAGGCGGCCACGCCCAGAGCGCCCACGGGGCCGAGCCCGGACAGGCTGGACAGGTCGGACAGCAGGAGGCAAAGAAGGCCGAGGATGACGGTCATGCCCGAGGCGAGGATCGGCTCGAAGGATCCCTTGTAGGCCGCCTTCATGGCGTCGTACTTGGACTCCCGGTCGCGCAACTCCTCCCGGAATCGCGAGACGATCAAGAGGCAATAGTCGGTGGCCGCGCCGATGGCGAGGATGAACAGGATTCCCTGGGTCTGACCACTCACGTCCAGCAGGCCGTTCTTCGCTGCGAAGTAGGCCAGCGCCGCGGCCAGTGCCAGTGCCATCAGCGAGGCGAAGATGACCACCAGAGGCAGGATCGGCGAGCGATAGACCACCAGCAGGATCAGTGCCACGACGAGCACCGCGACCAGCAACAGGACGCCGTCGATGGCACCGAAGGCAGTGATGAAGTCCCCGAGGACACCCCCGACACCGCCGACTTTGGCGGTGAGGCCCTCGGGGACTCCATCAAGTTCGGATCGGATCTTCTTGACCGATGACAGCAGGAGGTCGGAATCGGCGGAGTCGAGTTGGACGACGACTTCGGCGGCCTTCCCGTCCTTGGAATCGACCCGTTTGCCGACCCCGTCGCTCACCACTCCTGGGATCGTGGTGAAGGAGTCCCGCAGTGTCGCGATGGCTTCGCGGTCGGAGTCGGTGAGCCCGGCATCCCGAACGAAGATGACCGTGGCCGGCAACGTCTGCTGGTCTTGGAACTTCTTCAAGACATCGAGGGCCTTGGTGGCCTCGGCAGTGCGCGGCAGGTAGGCGGAGTTGTCGTTTTGCTGAACGGTCGACAACTTTCCGGCACTTGGTCCCAACAAGCCGCCAGCGCCGAGCCAGATCAAGACGATGAGGGCGGGGAAGATCCATCTTTTCGACACGGCGTCAGTATGCACGATTCGCGCGCGCGTGTCCCAATCCTGACCGGATCGTGATTGTTGGTCGGTTCAGAGCGTGATCTGCGCGACCTCGGCCCCGGGAATGGCCAGAAGGAGGTGACCCGGGACGAGCAGCTTGGACCGGCGTACGCCGGAGCCGATCACGCACACATCGATGTCACCGACGCCGACGTCGACAAGCAGTCGCCAGTCGTGGGGGATGCCGAGGGGGGTGATCCCGCCGTACTCCATGCCGGACTCGGTCACCGCCCGCTCATGGGGGTGGAACGAGCACTTGCGCACGTCGAGGGCCCGCTTGATGGCGTTGTTGACGTCGGCTCGTTTGTGGGTGGGCACCAACACCGCTGCGACCCGTTCGGCACCGTCGCGGCGCCCCGAGATGACCACGCAGTTGGCTCCCGAATCGGCGGGAATCCCGGCGACCTCGACGAGGGTCGCGGTGTCGGCGTGATCCGGATCGATCTCGACGACGGCCACCTGGTCGGCGTGCTCCCAGGTCGTGAGCGCGGTGGCCACAGAAGGCGCCAGCAGATCCGGCCGCTCCAGGGCTACGACGCCCTGCAACGAGCCCAACCTGTGCAGCGGCGTGTTCATGGGTGCATTGTGCCCGTAGTTGATGGGGTGTCACCCTGGGGGCGGTTTCATATGCGAACAGACGATTCTGGAGCCTCGCCGTGGTTGCAACCCCGTCGAGGCTCCAGATTCCTAGGTGAACCGAGGATTCTGCACACGGTGCAGGGGGTCCGGCAGATTCCTAGGTGAACCGAGGATTCTGCACACGGCCGACGGGGGAGTGCTGCACTTAGCCGGTCAGGACTGCAAGCGCCCGGTCGGGGTAGTTGGTGATCAGTCCATCGACGCCGGCATCGATGACCCGATGCAGATCCTCGGGGGTGTCGAGGGTGTAGGGGACCACTTTGATCCCGGCGTCGTGAGCCCGGCGCACGTAGTCGGGCGTCACGACAGACTTGTCCGGTGAGATGACGTCGAAGCCGAACTCCGCGACCGTCGAGATGGGGTCGCCGTCGCGGTCGTCGAGATCGATCCCGCCCGTCCAGGGGGAGGGTCCCGGCGCACCCAGTGCAGCGGTTCGGCTCGAGATCAGCGCCGCTCGGCGTACGCGGGGATCGGTCCACCCGAGTTGGCGCAGCAGGAGCCAGTCGAAGCTCTGGATCATCACCGCATCCCTCATTCCAGCCGCCTCGACCGCGGCGAGAACCACGCTGATGAAGCGTTCGCGGGGCGCGGTCTCCTCGGGACTGACCGCGTCGAACTTCGTCTCCACATTGACCGCCATGCGATGTTCCTTGGCCAGAGCAAGCACCTGATGGAAGGTCGGCATCGGCTCACCGGGGACCGCGCGCTGACCGGGGTGTTCGGGCAACGTCAGCGAGCCGCAGTCCAGGGTGGCCAACTGCTCGCGCGAAAGGCGGGTGACGAAGCGCCCCACGTAGGGATACTCGCTGTCCCCAGGGTGGACCGGTCCTGTGTCTTTGATCTTGCGGGCATCGAGCACGCGGTCGTGCGTGACCATAGGTACGCCGTCGGCGCTGATGTGTAGGTCGCATTCCAGCGTCGTGACTCCAAGCGCTACGGCATTGCGAAACGCTGCCATCGTGTTCTCGACGACCAACCCCAACCCGCCACGATGGGCTTGCAGATCGACCCCGGCGATGAGTCCAGACACGGCGGCCAGCCTAGGAGCCCTCAGCGGTTCCCGGTGCGTGCCACGTCGGCCAGGGACAAGTCGACCAGCCACTCCACGGGGGCGCGGTCGTCGGTGTAGACCGGCCCGCCCCGCAACGCGGGTGCCAATCGGTCTGCGGTGGCGGTGACCGTCGCCTGCAGGTCGGCGGGCAGACCGGTGCGCGAACGTAGCGTCTGCGCCGGGTCCTCATCAGTGGTGGTCGCCAACAACATGGTGTTGGTCGGCTCGGCCGGATCACGGAAGACCCGGTCGGCGCCGAAGACCGCACGCATCGTGGCGGCGAGCGCCTTCTCCAGGTCCGGGGAGTCGACAGGATGTCCGACGTTGACCGCCACGATCCCACCCGGCGCGAGTCGGTCGCGCACGAGGGAGAAGAACTCCCGGGTCGTCAGGTAGAACGGGATGTAGGGCTGCCGGTAGGCGTCGATCACGATGACGTCCTGGCGGGTGCGGTGTTTGCGCAGCCAAGGCCGGGCGTCGTCTGCGTAGGTGGTCAGGTGGGGCGCCGACATGTCGAAGTACTCGCGCCCGAGAGCGGTCACGACCGGGTCGATCTCGACGCCACTGATCCTCGTAGCCGGTGCGAAATGGCCGATCGCGCGAGCGGTGGTGCCGGCCGCATTGCCCAAGATCGCCACCCGGGGTCGCGCTCCCATGAAGCCCGAGCTCGCGAAGGGGAGGGCCACCAACTCGTCGTAGTAGAGGTCGGTGAGGTAGGTGCCGGGGCGATAGACCGAGTGCACGGCCTGGCCTTCGTTGAGTTCGAGCGTGCGGGTTCCCGAACCATCTTCGAGAACACGGGCGTACTGGTATTCGGTCTCGCGCTCCTCGATCACCGCCCGGCCCGCTGCGACCTTGACGATCCCCGTCGGCAACACCAGCAGCACGGCCATCACCGCGACCGTCACGAACCCCGGCCAGCGACGGTTGAGCCCCGGGAGTGCCACCAACGCCAGCGCCAGGGCGTAGATCAAGAATGTACGCCGAGTCCCGACCAAGGGGATCAGCAGCAAAGCCGCCCCGAAGGTACCGACAAGGGAGCCCACCGTGGCGATGGACGACAGTCGACCGGCGGTCTTGCCGGTGTCGCTGACCCGATCCAGTTTCAAGCGAACCGCGTAGGGCGAGACCATGCCCAGGAGCAGCAATGGCACCGCGACCAAGACACTGACCCCCACCAGGGAGCCTGCGAAAGTGCCAAGGGAGAGCCGGTCGAAGGCCGTCACCGAGAGACGCAGGAACGGGTCGGACACGTAGGGGACCACAGCCAGCAGGGCGGCCGCGATCAACACGATCCGCGACAACCCGGCCATGGTCGGATGGCGGTCGGCCCAGCGCCCACCCAGGGCGTAGCCGATGGACAAGGCGACCAGCACGGTGGCGATGGTGTTGGCCCAAACGATGGTGGAGGCACCGAACCAGGGGGCGAGCAGCCGCGCGGCGGCGATCTCGGCACCGAGGGTGCCCATGCCGACGACGAAGACGGTGGCCTCAAGAAGAAGCCCCCGCCGAGGGGAGTGGGCGGGGGCTTCAGTGGGGGTCACGGGGGAGATCATTCCTCAGGCATCAAGACCCAGGCGATCAGGTAGGCCAATCCGAGCGACCCGAACCCGATCAGGAGTCCGATGACCGCCGCGACGCGGACGAGGTTGGCATCCACATTGGCGTAGCGGGCGATGCCACCGCAGACACCGGCGATCACCTTGTCATTGCTGGTGCGGACCAGCCGGCGGGGCTGGTTGGGCTGTTGGTAGACCGGCTCGGTCATTTCTTCTTCTCCTCAGATGTGATGGGTGCGGTTTCGTCGGTCACCGGTGTGGCGGGCTCGACGGGGTCCAGGTGGTCGTTGTCGACCATGGTGTCAGCCACCTGCGTTTCGGCAACGACAGGAGCATCGAGCGCGTCGGAGTCGGCTTCGGGCACCTGTGCGGACTCGCCGGAGCTAGGGCTGAGGGGGTCGGCGTACGTCGCCGGTGGGGTCGCCGCCTTGGGGCGCAGCGCGGTCAGCAGGAAGGTCAGCAGACCGAGACCACCGGCGGTGATCAGGAGGATCGGGATGATCCATGTGGCCTGCAGATTGGTGATCCATCCGCGCTCGGCCATCTTCCATAGGCTGGCGATGCCGAGGAAGATCACCGCGAAGATCAGGTGGGCGACGCTGAACGGTCGCTGGGTCTTGGTGGTCATGTCAGTTCCTTACCGTGATTTGACCGAAGCGAACGTCGATGTCGAGGTAGACGGTGGGTCCACCGGGAGGTCCGACGCTTCGGGTGAGGTGAGGGTGGAGGCCGGCCGCTGTGGCATCGCCCAGCACGACCTCGCCGGCCACGCGAGCATCGGCACTGACTTGGAAGTTGGCGTCCGGCGGCAGCAGGACGGTGACTTCACCGGCCCTGCCGGTGATGGCGAGGTGTCGGCCGTCCAGAGCGGCAAGGTCGCTGACCTGGGTCAGGTCGAGGAGGACGGAGCCGGTCTTGAACGTGGTGACCGCCGGGACCTGTGTCGCCGTGGTTGGGGACAGGGAGATGGTCTGGGGATTGCGGTAGCCGTTCACGCCGCCGGTCAGCCCGATGAACGTCGTCGAGATGAGGGCGAAGACTCCCAGCAAACCCAGGGCGATCAACCCGCCGGGGCGTCCGATGAAAGCGCCAACGAGCAGAGCGAGGCCGATGAGGGCCAGCGCAACGGCGGCGTACGCGCCCGGAGCCAGCGCCCGCCCGTTGACGTCGTAGAGGCCCATGATCCCCAGGGCGAACGTGATGAGCGCCAGCGTCGGCCAGAACAGGATCATTCCGGTACGTCGCGGTGCGGATGGAGGCGTGTACGCCGGGAGGAATCGGCGGGTGTCTTGCCCCACCGGGCTGCTCGGGTCGGTGTAGGCGGCTTGGCCGGCGGCGCTATATGTCGCGGTCCCGGCGGGGACGGCTGCAGCGGCACGCATGGCCGGGTCGACGGTCTTGGTGGACCGGCCGCTGATCAGTGCGATCACGGCCAGGATGATCAGGATCGGCACCACCCAGCCGGTGGCGTTGTAGCCGACGCTTCCCCAACCGGCGCCGAGGGCGAAGACCGCAGCCATGGCGCCAGCGGTCAGGAGGAGGGCCTTCTGCAGGTCTGGGCTGGTGTGCAGGGCCGCTCGGGTCTGGCCGTCCTCGGGGACGAGCAGCCAGACGGCGGCGTAGATCAGCAGGCCGGCACCGCCGAAGAAGGCGAGCACGGCCAGGACGACCCGGATCAGTGTGGGGTCGATGTCGAAGTGACGGCCGATCCCACCGGCGACGCCGGCGATCCTCCGGTCGGTGATCGAGCGGCGCAGTTGGGTCAGGTCACGCATCTGGTGAGGAGGTACGCGCGGTCCGGTGGGGGCTGCTGGAGTGTCGGCTGCTGGAGCCACCGGCGCGCCTTCGGGAGGAGTCTGGTTCTCGGTCATGTCCTCAGCCTGCCCAAGGTGGGTGCCCCTGCGGTATCGGGGAGTACCCCGATTTCGACCGTACTGACCGCACCGGAAACTCAGGGGTGCCGTGGGGTGACTCAGGGTTTGCCCCGATGGTCTGCCGAGCCTCGGCGTGTGACGATTGGTCCACTATGACTGCATTGCCGCCACCGGAGCCGTTCGTGCCCCGGCGCGCGAGGAGGGCCTCCACGGGCACGATCCTCGGCGGGGTCGCCTCGGGGGTGGCTCGACACCTGGGGGTGCCAGACACCTGGATCCGCCTCGGGTTCTTGTTGGCCACGGTCTTCGGCGGGGTCGGCGTCGTTCTGTACGCCGTCTTGTGGATCGTGATGCCCAGTGAGGAGCGTTTTGCGATCGCGGCGCCCGGCACCGAGGCCGCCACTCGCCAGGGTCGTCGGCCAGGACAAGAGGCCGCCCCTCTGAGCGACAGCGGTTTCCTCATTGCTGCCGGCACCGTCGGTGTCGGGGTGGCGCTCCTGTTCGGTCAGCTGACCGGCAACAGCACGGTGATCTGGCCGTTGAGCATGCTGGCCGTCAGCGCGGCGGTGCTCTGGCGCCAAGCCGACGCTGCCCAGCGTGAACGTTGGCTGGACACCTCGGGGCGCATCGGGCCCATGCGGGTGCTGGTGGGATCGGGCGGGTGGGCTTCCTATGCCCGTCTGTTGGTCGGCTTCTCCTTCCTCGTCGCGGCGGTGGTGATGTTCGCCGTACGCGGCGGGCAGTTGACGCTGGCTCGTGAGGTCGCCGTAGCCACCATCTTGGCGGTGGCGGGGGTGGCGTTCATGTTGGGACCGTGGCTGTTCCGGCTGAGTTCGGACCTCACCGCCGAGCGTGCCGAGCGCATCCGTGTCCAAGAGCGGGCCGACGTGGCTGCTCACCTGCATGACTCGGTGCTCCAGACGCTGGCCCTGATCCAGCGTTCGGCACACGACCCGACCGCGGTCTCGACCCTGGCCCGGGCCCAGGAGCGCGACTTGCGAACGTGGCTCTATTCGACGTCTCCGACGACCATGAGCAGCCTCGAATCCGGTCTGCGGTTGGCCGCGGCCGAGGTCGAGGACACCTTCGGGGTGCCGGTCTCGGTGGTCTCGGTGGGATCCTCGGCCTACAACGAGGCGCTGGTCTCGGCCGCCAAGGAGGCCATGGTCAACGCCGCCAAGCACTCGGGGGCGGGCTCGATCGACCTGTACGCCGAAGCCGACTCCGACGGCGTCGCGGTGTTCGTCCGCGACCGCGGGCGCGGCTTCGACGCCGCCGACGTGGCGCAGGACCGTCGAGGGATCAGCCATAGCATCACCGACCGGATGGCTCGTCACGGCGGGCGCGCTGAGATCCGCTCGACGGTGGGGGTCGGCACCGAGGTCCGCCTGACGTTGCCCAAGGAGGAGTCGTGAGCAGCCCAACCAGCACTCCACCGGCCACTCCCGCGATCCGGGTGGTCATCGTCGATGACCATGCGATGTTCCGGGCCGGAGTGCGTGCCGAGATCGGCGAGGCGGTCGATGTCGTCGGCGAGGCCGCCGACGTCGACGAGGCAGTGCGTGAGGTGGATCAGCACCGACCCGACGTGGTGCTGCTCGACGTCCACCTTCCCGGTGGTGGAGGCGCCGAGGTGATGCGCCGGGCCTCACCGGCAACAGCGGCCACGCGCTACCTGGCGTTGAGTGTCAGCGATGCCGCGCAGGATGTGATCGGCACGATCCGTGCTGGAGCGCGTGGCTATGTCACCAAGACCATCACTGGGCCCGAACTCATCGCCGCTATCGGGCGGGTCGCATCTGGGGACGCGGTGTTCTCTCCCCGGCTGGCCGGGTTCGTCCTCGACGCCTTCGCCGGCACCATCGAGGTCGCGGCCGTCGATGAGGACCTCGACCGGCTCAGCACCCGCGAGCGGGAGGTCATGCGCCTGATCGCCCGCGGCTACTCCTACCGGGAAGTGGCAGGAGAGCTCTTCATCTCGATCAAGACGGTGGAGACCCACATGTCGGCGGTGCTTCGCAAACTGCAGTTGTCCTCGCGCCACGAACTCACTCGCTGGGCCTCGGACCGTCGTCTGCTCTGAGCACGCCTCAGGCGGCGCTCAGCGGCGGTAACAACGCCGCCCATGCGGGCCGCCACGACGGGTCCCGTCCGGCCATCTCCTTGCTCAGGGCGCCCAAGCTCGGGATCCGGTCCTCCGGACGGGCTGCGAACCAGTCGGGCCAGTGGTCGAAGGCGCGCACCAGTCTCGCCGATCGCCCGTTGCTGGTGACCGCGGCAAAAAGCCAGGAACCGGAGTCGTCGGTCTCGTCGCGGCGCAGTTCGGCCAGCACATTGGTCAGCGACAGCGCCTGCGGACGAGTCAGACCCCGATTGGTGGCCGAGGCATAGAACCCCTTCTGATCGGCGTGGACGGCGAAGCTGAAGGGTTGGTCGTTGGCGTTGACCGACGACCAGTCGCGCAGCAGGGCGGGCCGCCGCTGAAGACCCCGATCACCGATCTCGTCGGCACCACGCATGTGTGCGCGTACGACGTCGAGCAAGTGCTGCCGGGCCGCGGTGGAGAGCATCCCGGAGTTGCCCATCGCGGTGGAGTAGGCCAGCGCTGCGGCCCGTGCCTGAGCCGGACCCACCAGTGCCGCCAAGGTTCCAAGGTCGGGCATCGCCAGCGCCGCCGCCGCGGCTCCGGGACTGGCGTCCGGGAAGAGTGCGCGCAGCCGAGTCGTGACCGCTTCGTCGGTGGCCACTTCCGCCAAGGCTGCTCGAGCGCCAGTCGGGAGCACATCGGGGACGTGGTTCCATTCCCCGCGCTGGTGCCACAACGCGAAGCGGATGCCGCGTGCCATCAGGGGTTCGACATCGACGTCGGAGACCGCCCAGTCCGGGATGGTGTCGACCAGGGTCGCCATCGGCAATGGAGCGGTCTCTCCCTGGCCGACCACGACCAGCCTGTCGCCAGCGGTGAGCTTCATCGCCACGTCGAAGCCGCGCAGCGACCGGGTCGCGCCGTGGGGGCCGATGGTCACCGCTGAGGTGCCGGTGACCTCCTCGGCAACAGCGAGCAAGACCCAGCGCCGCCAGATTCGCGTCGCGCTGCCGCGGGTCACCTGCTCCACAGGACCCATTGTCGGTGCACAGGAGCCGCCGGACCAGTCGCCTTCGGAGAAGGTGTGGTGAACGCTCAGCCGGTCGCTAGCGGCTGGCACGACGGACACCAATAGGTGCTGCGCGACGGCTCGCCCAATTCCCCACGCAGGATGCGGGTGCGGCAGCGTCGACACGGTTTCCCGTCGCGTCGATAGACCCACACGCGGCGATCTCGCCGCAGGTCGCCGGTCGTGGACTGCTCGGGCCGCTCCTTGTTGGCCTCCAGCATCGCCTTCGCTCGGCGTACCAATCGGGGGAGGTCGACCTTGGCGGCCGCTGTGGCCGGATGGACTCCCGACACAAAACACAACTCGGCGCGATAGAGGTTGCCGATGCCGGCCAGATTGCGCTGGTCGAGCAGCGCTTCCCCGATCGGTCGCTCCGGCTGAGCACCGAGGCGGCGCACCGCCTCCTCTTCATCCCAGTCCGGCCCCAAGAGATCGGGGCCGAGGTGACCCACCACGTCGTTCTCGGACTCGGTCGCCACCAACTCCACGAACCCCAGGGCGAAGCCAACCGCCACCCAGTCAGTGGTGGTGATGACCAGCCTGGCTTCGTGGCTGGGCCGCAGCCACGGCTGCCCCGGTCGGTAGAGATGCCACGAACCCTCCATCCGCAAGTGCGTGTGAACGGTGATCTGGTCGTCGAACCGGGTCAAGAGATGCTTGCCACGACTGATCGTCGAGGTGATCACACCCGACAGGTCTCGGGTGGCGAGTTCGGGGACCCGGAAGTCCACGGAGGCGTGGGCACCCGACAACGCCCGGTCCAGAGACCTGGCGGTCCGCCAGACGGTGTCGCCCTCAGGCATCAGGGCTCGTACGCCGACGGCGCGATCGCAGGGCGAATGCCCTCGACCCCATGAAGAGCAACCCGAGCACCGTGGTCGCCACGACGACGAAGGAGACCGCGACCCCTTGGGCAGTGAGTGCGCGCAGTGCCATGCCGACGACCACTGTCGTCACCGTGACCGCCAACCCGGAGCGCAGAGAGGCCGGGCCGGCGCGGAGCACGATCAACCAGGCAAGGCCCAGACCCGCGAGGAACGGCCACGCCGTGTGTGACCAGGCGGCGAGGGTGAGTGACTCCCGGTGAGCCAGGCGCCCCACTCCGGCGAAGACCACGACCGAGGTGACATCGAGGAGGAGTTGACGGCGCATAGAACTCATCGTCTCAGGCCCGAAGTCGGAGCCCACGAGGGTTGGCCACGAAGCCGGCGGCCTCCATGGCGGCTCGCAGGGCGACCTCTCGAGGGCCGTTTCCGAGAAGCGCCTCGCCATCGGCGGTCTCGACGCTGAGTTTGCCCAGGGCGCCGGCACGCACTGCCGTGGCCAGGGCCCCGAAGGCCACTTCGAAGCGGTCGGGTGCCCCGAAGGTCAAGATCGTGCGTCCCCCGCGTTCGACGTAGATGGCCAACGATCCCTCGACCAGCACCACCATGGCACCGGCTTTGCGCCCGGGCCGGTGACCGCCCCCGGAGTCGGGCCAGGGGAGTGCGGCGCCGAAGGGGTTGGCGGAGTCGGTCGCGGCCAAGGCCAGCGCCATGGGTTCCTGACCGGGACGTTCCTCTGGAGTGCTGGCCCGCAACCGATCGACGGCTCCTGCGGTGCCGAACTGGGCGGCACCGAGCCCGGCCACGAAGTAGCCCCGACGGCACCGTCCGGCTTCCTCCAAGGCGGAGAGCACTTTGTAGACGGCGGCGAATCCACCGGGCACACGCTCGCTCGCGACCGCACCCCGGGTCACGATCCCGTGGCGATCGAGCAACGTTTGGGCCAGTGCGTGGGCGCGTTTGGTCGGGTCGGGCTCGACCGTGGGCAGCAAGAACCAGCGACCAGCAGTGTCCGGAGGCCCTGACCTCGTGGGAAGGGCTGGTCGGCCCGGTCGCCGGGAGCGCACCCGCGCGGCGGGCGGGCGGGACCGATGAGCGCCGCGAGCCGAGACCCGGAGCCTCAGGGGGGCGAGGGTGTCGTTGCCGATGCGCCCGGACCAGGCCAGATCCCACAGCACCGCGCTGAGTGCAGCATCGTCGCTGGCACCGATCGCGTCGGAGAGTCCGCGGAAGAAGTAGGCACCGCCGCCGGCCAGGGCCGACAGCACGGCCTCATGCTCGGCGCTGAGGTCGAGCGGACCGGGCTCGGGCAGGGTCAGCGGCGCGGAATCGGCCAGATGGAGCGACACCCAGCCGTCGTTGCCCGGCAGCGCCCCATGGCCGGCCCACAGAACCTCGCCAGTGGCGGTGAGTTGGTCCAGGAGTGCCGGGGCGTAGTCGCGGACCCGGGCCGGCAGGACCAGCGTCTCCAAGGCGCTCGCCGGGACCGGCGCTCCGGCCAGTTGCTCGATCGCGGCCACGACTCCGTCGAGCCCGCGCAGACGCCCGCCGACCTGCTGCCATGTCGGCAGGAAACGCCCCAGAGTGTCCGGCTCGACGGGTTCCACCTCGTGGCGAAGTTTGGCCAGTGATCGTCGACGGAGCGTGCGAAGGACGCCAGGGTCGCACCACTCAAGGCCGGTGCCGGCGGGGCGGAACTCTCCTTCGACGAGACGGCCGGCGACCACCAGACGGGCCAGCGTCGAGGCAGCGACCGCCGCGCCCAAGCCGAGTCTGGAGGCAACGTCGGCGGTGGTGAACGGCCCATGCGTGCGCGCGAACCGACCGATGAGGTCCCCCAGGGGGTCTGCCACTGGCTCGGTGAACACGTCGGCGGTCCCGGCCGGAACCGGAACGCCCAGTCCATCGCGCAGGCGGGCGACATCTTCGACCGCGGACCAGCGTTCCTCCCCACCAATGCGGACCAGCACGATGCGACGATCCAGGTCGGTCAGCCAGGTCGGTTGAAAGTCGACGGCTCGTTCGGCGATCTCGGCCTCGCTGAGGGGGCCAAGCAGGCGGAGCAGATCGGCGACCCCTTCGGCGTCACGGGCACGACGAGAGGGGGTGAGGCGCTGGAGTTCGAGTTCGAGTTCGGCCAACACCTCGAGGTCGAGGAGTTCGCGTAGCTCGGCACGTCCGAGCAGCTCGGCCAGCAACCCCTGGTCGAGGCTCAGCGCAGCCGCTCGACGCTCGGCCAGAGGGGAGTCGCCTTCGTACATGAACGCGGCGACGTAACCGAACAACAGGTTGCGGGCGAACGGGCTCGGCGCAGTCGTGGTGACGTCGACGACCTGAATCTCGCGACGGTCGATGCGGGTCAACACCTGCACCAGCGCGGGCACGTCATAGACGTCTTGGAGGACCTCGCGGACCGCCTCCAAGACGATGGGGAAACTGGGATATCGGGCGGCCACCTCGAGTAGTTGCGCGCTGCGTTGGCGCTGCTGCCACAGCGGTGCCCGGCGTCCGGGATCGCGACGCGGCAACAGCAGGGCCCTGGCCGCGCATTCGCGGAACCGCGACGCGAACAGGGCACTGCCCCCGACTTCGGTGGTGACTAGTGACTCGATCTCGTCGGGTTCGAAGACGATGAGTTCAGCGCCGGGCGGGTCCTGGTCGGTCTCGGGGATGCGCAGCACGATGCCGTCGTCGGCCGCCATCGCCTGGGCTTCGAGCCCATAGCGTTCGCGTAGCCGCGCGTTGAGCGCCAGCGCCCAGGGGGCGTGCACCCCCATGCCGTACGGCGAATGCACCACGATGCGCCAGTCGCCCAACTCGTCGTGGAAGCGCTCGACGACCAGACGGCGGTCGTCGGGAACCACCGTGGTGGCTGCCTTCTGTTCGGTGAGCAGCGAGACCATGTTGTCGGCCGCCCACTCGTCCAGACCGGCCGCCGCTGCACGCTGCTTGGCATCAGTCGGCGTCGCGGCCGCCAACTCGCGGGTGAACGCGCCGACGGCCTCTCCAAGTTCGGCTGGGCGGCCCAAAGAGTCGCCGGTCCAGAAGGGCAGCCGCCCTGGTTGGCCGGGGGCTGGACTGACCAGGACGCGGTCGTGAGTGATGTCCTCGATGCGCCAACTCGTGGTCCCGAGCGTGAAGACGTCCCCCACCCGCGACTCATAGACCATCTCCTCGTCGAGTTCGCCTACGCGCGCGCCGGTCGTCTGTCCACCCACGAGGAACACCCCGAAGAGACCCCGATCCGGAATCGTGCCACCGCTGGTCACCGCCAACCGTTGGGCGCCGGGTCGCCCGGTGAGCACGCCGGTGGCACGGTCCCAGACGACGCGCGGGCGTAACTCGGCGAACTCGTCGGAGGGGTACCTGCCGGCCAGGAGGTCGAGGGTGGCCTCGAAGGCACTGCGGGGCAGGGTCGCGAAACTCGCGGTACGGCGCATGAGGGTGAAGAGGTCCTCGATCGACCAATCGTCGAGCGCTGCGGCCGCGACCACCTGCTGGGCCAGGACGTCGAGCGGATTGGCCGGGATCGACAGCGCCTCGATCTGGCCCGTGCGCATGCGCTCGACGGCCACCGCAGTGGGGATCAGGTCGCCGCGGTGCTTGGGGAAGAGCACACCACGACTGACCTCGCCGACCTGGTGTCCGGCTCGGCCGACCCGTTGGAGGCCGCTGGCCACGCTGGGCGGCGACTCGATCTGCACGACGAGGTCGACCGCCCCCATGTCGATACCGAGTTCGAGGCTGCTGGTCGCCACCACGCAGGGGAGACGACCCCGTTTGAGATCGTCCTCGATGATCGCCCGCTGCTCCTTGCTCACCGAGCCGTGGTGGGCCTTGGCCAGCAGCGGTGGAGCCCCAAGAGCGGCTCCGGATTGGGCCATCACCTCGGCCGGCGAGCCTGCCGGTGCGAGGCCGACGCCCAACCTCTCCGCATGCACCTCGTTGAGGCGGGCGGTCAGTCTCTCGGCCAACCGCCGGGAGTTGGCAAAGACGATCGTGGACTTGTGGGCCTCGACCAGATCGACCACGCGCTCCTCGACGTAGGGCCAGATAGAGGTGTGGCGGGTGCCACCGGCAGCCGACCCGGTGCTCACCTCCTGGACCTCCTGGCCCAACTCGGTCATGTCCTCCACCGGTACGACGACGCGCAGATCCCAGGCCTTGGTGTTGGGTGGGGCGACGATGTCCACCGGGGCGGCCCCACCCAGGAAGCGGGCAACCTCTTCGATCGGGCGCACAGTGGCGCTGAGCCCGATGCGCTGGGCGGGTGTCGGGAGGAGTGCGTCGAGGCGCTCCAGCGACACCGCCAGGTGGGCGCCGCGCTTGCTGCCTGCCACGGCGTGGACCTCGTCGAGGATGACGGTCTCGACGTACCGCAGGGTCTCACGGGCTCGTGAGGTCAGCATCAAGAACAGCGACTCGGGCGTGGTGATCAAGATGTCGGGCGGATGCGTGGAGAGTCGTCGTCGCTCGGCAGCAGGGGTGTCTCCTGAGCGCACCCCGACCTGGATCTGGGGCACCTCGAGACCGAGGCGAGCCGCGGTGTGCCCGATGCCGGTCAGCGGCGCACGCAGGTTGCGTTCGACATCGACGGCCAGCGCTTTGAGCGGGGAGATGTAGAGGACCCGACAGCGCTGCTCCTTGGGCGGGGTCGGGGTGCACATCAACTCGTCGAGGGCCCACAAGAACGCGCTCAGGGTCTTGCCACTCCCGGTGGGAGCAACGACGAGGGCGTGGCGGCCCTGGGAGATCGCCGACCAGGCCCCTGCCTGAGCGGGGGTGGGCTCGGCGAAGGCGGCTTCGAACCACACCCGGGTGGGTGCGGAGAAACCGGCCAGCGCCGCCGACGTACTCACCGGGACATCCTGCCAGGGGGCGCCGACGAGTCACGGGCCTCGGCGCTGAGAGTGACCGGCAGTCGCGGTCCCCGAGGAGAGGACAAGGAGGGGTCAGGAAAATGAGCAGAAACCGTCAGACCGGTTGGCTAGTGTCGGGAAACGTGTCTGATGCTCCCCGTGAAGCCACCGACCAGGACAACTCTGGTGAGCTCGGCTCGCCCGAAGGGTCGATGGTGCATGCTCGCGGGCTGCACAAGAGTTTCGGCGATTTCGAGGCGGTCAAGGGCATCGATTTCGATGTCCGCCGAGGTGAGTGTTTCGGTTTCCTCGGTCCCAATGGTGCGGGCAAGTCGTCCACCATGCGCATGATCGGCGCGATCTCACCGGTCAGCAGCGGCACGCTGCGCATGCTCGGCATGGATCCGGCCACCCACGGCTCTCAGATTCGAGCAAAGCTCGGGGTCTGCCCCCAAGAGGACTCCCTCGACGCCGAACTCAATGTGAGTGAGAACCTCTTCGTCTATGGCCGCTACTTCGGTCTCCCGCGGGCGCCACTTCGGCTCAAGGTCGCGGAGATGTTGGAGTTCGTCCAACTCACCGACAAGGCCAAGTCCAAGGTCTCCGAACTCAGCGGTGGCATGAAGCGCCGCCTCTCGATCGCCCGGTCGCTGATCAACGATCCCCAACTCCTGCTCCTCGATGAGCCGACCACCGGGCTTGACCCGCAGGCACGGCACCTGCTCTGGGATGGGATCTATCGCCTCAAGCAGGCCGGTGTCACCGTTGTGTTGACCACCCACTACATGGACGAGGCCGAGCAACTGTGTGACCGACTCGTGGTCATGGACGACGGCCGGATCGTCGCCCAGGGCACCCCTCGCGATCTGATCGCGCACCATTCCACTCGGGAAGTGGCCGAGTTGCGATTCCCGGTGGGTGACCAGCAGCGCTACGCCGACCAGGTCGCCGATCTGGCCGAGCGGATCGAGGTGCTTCCCGATCGGGTGTTGCTCTACACCGCTGACGGCGACCACGCCGTCGCGCAGGTCCATGCTCGGGGCATCGCCACCGAGACCGCGATGGTTCGCCGGTCTTCCCTGGAGGACGTGTTCTTGCATCTGACCGGTCGAAGTCTGGTCGACTGATGAGTGCGCCGGTCAGTTCGCTGGACATGCTGGGGCGCCAGTTCGACTTCTGGTGGGCGCTGTATCGCCGGACCTTCCGCGGCAATGTGGTCTCCAGCTTCTTCTTCCCACTCTTCAACGCGCTGGCGATGGGGGTGTTGCTGGGCGGCTACGTCAAGGTTGACCCCGCTCGACTCGAAGGAGCCACCTCCTATCTCGCCTTCGTGGTGCCCGGACTTCTGGCCGGCAACGCCATGATGACCGGTTTCGGTGATGCCAGTTACCCCGTTGTCGGAGCGCTGAAGTGGGATCGCACCTACTACGCGATGCAGGCCAGCCCACTGCGCGTGCGCGACATCGTCAACGGCCACCTGGGTTTGATGGCATTCCGGTTCCTCGTCGCCTCCTCGGTGTTCGTGCTGGTCCTTGCTCCCTTCGGTGTCTTCGCCACCTGGTGGGGTGCGCTGGGGGCGGTCGTCGTCGGTGTGTTCGTGGGGCTCGCCTTCGCGCTGCCGATGTACGCCCTCAGCGCCCGACTGGGGGAGGAAACGTGGTTCACGCTGCTGTGGCGTGTCGGGGTGATGCCGCTGTTCTTGTTCTCTGGTGCCTTCTTCCCGCTCAGCAACCTGTCCCCGCCACTGTCCGCGCTGGCCAAGCTGATGCCCCTGTGGCACGGGGTTGATCTGGCCCGCATGCTCTGCCTCGACACCTGGGACGGTCCGCAGGCGCTGCTGCACATCGGGTACCTCGGCGCGCTGAGTGTCGTCTTCTACCTGGTCTCGGTTCGTGAACTCGAACGGAGGTTGCAGCACTGATGAGCATCACCGCCTACGTCGGGGCCACCCACGTCCTGTTCCGCAACTACCTCGTCTACAAGCGCTCGTGGCTGGTCTTCCTCTCCGGCTTCATCGAGCCGGTGCTCTACCTGTTTTCGATCGGTGTCGGGGTGGGGCAGTTGGTCACCGGCTTCGAGATCGGGGGAAGGCTGGTCAGCTACACCGCGTTCGTCGCTCCGGCGATGCTGGCCCTGTCCGCCTTCAGCGGGAGCCTGTTCGACTCCACGTTCAACTTCTTCTTCAAACTCAAGTACGAGAAGGTCTACGACACCATCATCGTGACCCCGCTCAGCGTCTTCGACATCGCGCGTGGCGAGATCATCTGGTGCGTGCTCCGCTCGGGCATCTACTCGGCCGGGTTCCTGGCGATCATGGCCGCGATGGGCCTCGTGCAGTCCTGGTGGGCGCTGCTGGCCTGGCCGGCCACGGTGTTGATCGGGTTCGCGATCGCCTCGATCGGGATGGCCCTGACCACCTTCATGAAGTCCTGGCAGGACTTCGAGTTCGTCACCCTGGCCGTCACCCCGATGACCCTCTTCTCGGCCACCTTCTTCCCGGTCACCGCCTATCCCGAGGCGGTGCGATGGATCCTGGAGGTGACCCCGCTCTATCGCGGGGTCGTGCTGTGCCGAGAGCTCACCACCGGCACTCCGACGCTGGCCTCCCTGGTCTCGGTGGTCTACCTCGTCGGGCTGGGGTACCTCGGCGTACGCATCATCGGCAGGCGCCTGGAGCGGCTCCTGCTGCACTGAGAGGGTGCCCCCACGAGGGCGGTTCAGCCCTGTCCGGGCCGGATGACGGTGACTGTGCTGCCGCGACGGATGGTTCCGGGCATCACCACGCGGGCATTGAGCCCGCGCAGGCGCCGAGGTCGCCCCTCCCGACCGTTGACGAAGCGCATCGCGTCCTCACCGAAGCGTTCGATGAACTTCGCGCACCCGGTGTGGGGCTGCTCGGTCACCTCGATGACCGCGTCCGGAGAGTCGGCGTCGCCGAAGACCAGGCGCGACCCGGCAGGCAGGTTGGCGGTGGACAGATCGAGGTCGAGATAGAGCTGGTCACCGGCCAGGGGTTCGCGCGCTGGGTCATCGGCCAGGAACTGCACCATGGGATGACTCATCACGTTGAGTTGCGTGTCCGGGTGGGGGCTGCCATCCGGAGTCCGGCTGCTGGTCCGGCGGCTCCAGTTGTCCCCGACCAGCCCGAGGTGTTGATCCAACTCGGCCTCGGTCAGCACGTCGCGCTCACCGATCTCGGGTCGCCGCACGATCAGTGCCAACGTGCCCCGATCGCGCGGGGTCGCGTCGATGGAGGGCAAGAAGGCGATCAGCTCAGGCATGGTCCGGTAGCGCATGAAGGCGATCCTTGCAGGTTTAGCAACCGCTTCAAGCGTGGCTACTCTTCGCCCATGACGGCGCCCCTCCACACACTCCTGGTCGTGAACCCATGAGGCACACCGAGTTCTGGTCGCGCATGGAGGCGCACTTCGGATCCGGCTATGCGCATGTGTGGGCGGGCCGGCACGTCTTGGCCGAACTCGAGCACCGCACCGTGGCCCAGGCGTTGGAATCGGGCGAATCGCCCAAACGGGTGTGGCGGGCCGTTTGGGCCCACGAGAGACTGCCCGCGCGCGAGCGTTGAGCAGCGGCGGGAGGGGCTAGACCACCCCTCGCGGCGACCCCCCGAACCTGGCTAGTGTGCCGTCGTCCCCCTGCCGCCGAACCTGGAAAGAAATCCATGCGACGACACCTCCTCACCGCCGCCGTGGCCACCTCGGCGATGGCGTTCACCCTCGCTGCCGGTGCCACCACCGCGAGCGCGAATCCGACCAAGAAGCCCAAACCGGCGGCCAGCACCGTGCCGGTCCAGATCCTGAGTTTCAACGACTTCCACGGCAACCTCGAGCCGCCCAGCGGGTCGTCGGGACGAGTGGTCGTCGACCACCGCATCGACCCGGCCACGTTGAAGGCCGTGGACGTTACCAAGGACGTGGGCGGTGTCGAGTACCTCGCCACCCACCTCGCCGCAGCCCGGCAGGGACAGCAAGCCAGCTTCACGGTTGCAGCCGGTGACCTCATCGGCGCCACCCCGTTGCTGTCCGCGGCGTTCCACGACGAACCGGCGATCGAAGCCATGAACGCCCTCCACCTAGACGTCAGCGCCGTCGGCAACCACGAGTTCGACGAGGGCTACCTGGAGTTGCAGCGCATGCAGCAAGGTGGCTGTCTGCCCGATGGCGACGGCAAGGACAACCAGAACTCGTGCCCCGACGGATCCTTCGGTGGCGCGAAGTTCGACTACCTCGCCGCCAACGTGAAGTACGCCGGGACCAACGACACGATCCTGCCCGCCTTCGCAGTCAAGCAGATCGGTGCGGTGCGCATCGGTTTCATCGGCATGACGTTGCGCGACACCCCGTCGATCGTGACCGCTTCGGGCGTCAAGGGCCTGGAGTTCACCGACGAGGTCGAGACCGCCAACGCGTTGGTGCCCGTCCTTCGCAAGGAGTACGGCGTCAAGGCGATCGTCGTCCTCATCCACCAGGGCGGGACCCCGGGACAGCAAACCTGGATCGGCCCGGACAACAAGCCCTACAAGGTCAACCCGACCTATGACTACACCTGCGGTCTGGGTGGCTCACTGCTCCCCACTTCGCCGATCCTGAGCATCGCTTCCCGTTTGGATCCCCAGATCGACATGGTCGTGTCGGGCCACACCCACCAGCCCTATGTGTGCGACGTGCCCGACCCGGAGGGCAAGTCCCGACTCGTGACCAGTGCTTCCTCCTTCGGACGGCTGTTCACCGACACCCGGCTGACCTACGACAAGTCGACCCAGGACATCGTTCGCAGCACTGTCGAGGGCAGCAACATGATGGTCACCCGCGATGTCTCCAAGGACCCGACCGAGACTGCGCTGATCGCCCACTACAAGGAGCTCATCCGCCCCATCGCCAGCCGGGTGATCGGGCACATCAACGCGGATGTCAACCGGGTGTCGAACGCCGCTGGAGAGACCGCGCTGGGCGACCTGATCGCCGATGGGCAACTGGCCGATCCCTCGGTCGTCACCGGAGGTCAGCAACCCGTGATCGCCTTCATGAACCCGGGCGGCATCCGCGCGGACCTCACCTACAGCTTCTCGCCCTATGGCGAAGCAGCAGGTGACGTCACCTTCGATGAGGCCTTCACGGTCCAGCCGTTCAACAACTACCTGGTGTCCATGACCTTGTCGGGGCAAGACATCTACGACGTTCTGGCCCAGCAGGTCACCGGTCCGAACCTCAACGCCCGCAAGATCCTCCAGGTCTCCAACGGCTTCAGTTACACACTGGGACCAGCTGGAGCCGTCGACGGAAGCGTGATGCTCAACGGAACGCCCATCGACAAGGTGGCCGCCTACCGGATCGTCACCAACAACTTCCTGGCCGACGGGGGCGACAACTTCCCGGCGTTCAAGAAGGGGACTGGGGTCTACTACGGCGGGTTGGACATCGACGCGTTCGCGAACTACCTGGCCGCGAACTCGCCGTACACCCCGGGGGCGTTGACCCGGATCAACTAGTCGAGGGTCAGCCCAACGTGTGAGTGGGGGTCGCGAGGGTCGTTCCTCGCGGCCCCCGCTGCGCTGTGGCCGATCGCATGGTCGGCGTACGGCAAGATGCTCCCCGTGACCGCCGTCGACCTGGACCTGCCCGCAGCCCAACGGCACACAGTCCGGACCCTGGTCGGGTCGCAGGCGATCGGTGCTCTAGCGATCACGATCGGGATCGCCACCGCCTCGTTGTTGGCACGCGACATCTCCGGCAGCGAGACACAGGCCGGTCTGGCTCAGACCTTCCAGGTCTTCGGCCAGTCGCTGGGCGCTTGGATCCTGGCTCGGGTCATGACCCAACACGGCCGCCGAATCGGATTGGTGGCCGGCTATCTGCTCGGCGGGCTCGGCGGGATCCTGGCGGTCGTGGCCGGTGTGATCGGCTCGATGCCACTGTTGCTTCTCGGTGCCGGACTCCTAGGGATGACCTCGGCCTCCAACTACGCCGCCCGCTACGCCGCCACTGATCTGGCTACCCCGGACACGCGAGCCCGGGCGCTGTCGGTGGTGGTGTGGGCCAGCACCGTCGGCGCCGTTCTGGGGCCCAACCTCACCGGGCCGTCAACTGCGGTAGCCCGGGCGATCGGGGTTCCGGTGCTCACCGGCCCCTTCGTCCTCGGTGCGATCGCGATGATCGCGGCCGCCGCCATGTTGTGGTTCCGACTGCGCCCCGACCCGCTGCTCCTGGCTCGCGAAGCAGCCGGACATGAGGCCGCCGACCCGCACGGAACGTCCTGGTCACGGGTGACCGACGTGCTTCGGGAGCGGCCGATCGTCGCGCTCGCGATGGCAGGGCTGGCCGGAGCGCACGCGGTGATGGTCTCGGTGATGGTGATGACCCCGCTGCACATGGAGCACGGCGGCGCCCACCTCGAAGTCATCGGTCTGGTGATCAGCATCCACGTGCTCGGCATGTTCGCCTTCGCCCCTGTGGTGGGTTGGGCGGCCGACCGTTGGGGTCGCGCCCGGGTACTCATGGCCGGGGGCGTCGTGCTACTCGCCGCCGCCGCCTTCGCCGGGCATTCACCGATGGGCGCCTCGCACGACATCGTCATCGGCCTCTTCCTGCTTGGTCTCGGCTGGTCGATGGCAACGGTGGCCTCCTCGACCCTTGTTGCCGAGCACGTGCCGTTGAGTGCTCGCACCGACGTCCAGGGCGCGGCCGACGTCGTCATGGGTCTGGCTGCCGCGATCGGTGGCGGACTCTCCGGGGTGATCGTGGGTTCTTTCAGTTTCGCCTGGCTCTCTGCAGGGGCCGGAATCATCGCGGTGTTGGTCGCTGGTGCGGGTGCGATCGCCTCTCGGCGTACGCCGGCGACACGCTGAGTGTTCTTGGCTCACTCGAACACCTGTTCGGTGTAAGTTCGCATCCACAAGCGAACCGGAGCTCACCACGATCCACAACCTCAGTCGAACTCGAGATTGTGTCGGTGCCTCCACCTAGCGTCGTCCACATCATGAAGAAGCGATCCCAGCACCCGCCCACAGACAGGACCAAGACGATGGCTGCAGCCGCCAACGACCGCGACAAGGCACTCGACGTCGCACTCGGCAATATCGAGAAGCAGTTCGGCAAGGGCTCGGTGATGCGCCTGGGCGATGAGACCCGTGCGCCGCTGGAGATCATCCCGACCGGATCGATCGCTCTCGACGTCGCTCTGGGGATCGGCGGGCTGCCCCGCGGTCGCGTCGTGGAGATCTATGGGCCGGAGTCCTCGGGCAAGACGACCGTCGCCCTCCACGCGGTCGCCAGCGCCCAGCGCGCCGGGGGCATCGTGGCGTTCATCGACGCCGAGCACGCCCTCGACCCCGACTACGCCAAGAACCTCGGCGTCGACACCGACGCCCTCCTGGTCTCCCAACCCGACTCCGGTGAGCAGGCCCTCGAGATCGCCGACATGCTGGTTCGCTCCGGCGCCCTCGACCTGATCGTGATCGACTCCGTGGCCGCACTTGTGCCCCGTGCCGAGATCGAGGGGGAGATGGGCGACAGCCACGTCGGGCTCCAGGCCCGGTTGATGAGCCAGGCGCTGCGCAAGATGACCGGCGCGCTCAACCAGTCCGGCACCACGGCCATCTTCATCAACCAGTTGCGCGAGAAGATCGGGGTGATGTTCGGTTCGCCCGAGACCACCACCGGTGGTCGCGCGTTGAAGTTCTACTCCTCGGTGCGTCTGGACGTGCGCCGCATCGAGACCCTCAAAGACGGCCAGGACATGGTCGGCAACCGCACCCGGGTCAAGGTCGTGAAGAACAAAGTGGCCCCGCCCTTCAAGCAGGCCGAGTTCGACATCATGTACGGCAAGGGAATCTCTCGCGAGGGCAGCCTGATCGACGTGGGCGTCGAGGCGGGCCTGATCCGCAAGGCCGGAGCTTGGTACACCTACGAGGGCGACCAACTCGGCCAGGGCAAGGAGAACGCGCGCACCTTCCTCCAAGACAACCCCGACCTCGCCAACGAACTGGAGAAGCGGATCTTGGAGAAGCTCGGTGTCGGCCCGGTGGTCGACAAGCCGGCCGACCCGTTCAACGATGGGTCTGTAGACCCCGACGGCATCGACTTCTAACCCCAGCGACGTGAAACCGGCGCCCTGGCTTCGTTGTCGCCCCCTCGCAGTGCCTCTGCACAGCTTCGAGGGCTCCGCCTTGCCATCGCG
>CALMLL010000084.1 GCA_937868075.1 uncultured Marmoricola sp.
GTTTGTGGTGGGTGAATCCCGCGAACGGCAACACCGGGGACAACTCCCGGGCTGAGCTCGTCAACTGGATTGAGAACGAGAACGGCAAGGCGTACGTCGAGGACCAGTTCGGTCACCGCGCCGACGTGTACGTCGTCACGCCTCGCGCCGGTGCGAAGTACCTCCGCACCAAGAAGGACGGGGTTTGGACCAACAACCTCTTGGCACTTCCTCGCCGGTGACCGTTCGGTGATGGCGGTCCCCCTGGGTCAAGCCTCTGACCGCCATCACCGCCGACTTCAGCTCGTGATCTGGTCGCGCAGCCACTCCCAGTCAGATTCGTCGTAGAGGGTCCAGATGTCCTGGGGACCGCGGACAACCTCCACCGCGAAGTAGTTGCCGTCGCCGACCACTCGCACCTCGTGTCGACGACTTGAACGTACGGGAACGGCGAGGCAGTCAGCTCGCTCCCTGTTCATGCCCGTGTCCATCGCCACAGAGTGTCAGAAGGCCCGCGCCTGCTGCGCCCTTCTGGAGCGGCCGCGTAGCTGCGGCGCCGGGTTCCGCTCGATCTCATGTGCTAACTCATGTGCTAGCGGCCGTGTAGGTCGGTGTCTCAAGGATGTCGTTTGCTGCACCGGCATGGATTTCACGCTCAGTCTGAGCGTGAATCGGGGTCTGGTACTTCAAAGTTGCGTGCCTCCCACGCGAATGGGCGCGGTAGCGGTGTCCGCGCTCTGGGGGTTGTGGCATCTGCCGCTTGGCTACTACTCCCTGGGTTGGGTGGCCCTGCCCTACCTCGTCGGCGTCCATGTGGTGTTGGGTGTCCCGTTGGCCCTGCTGACGCGGCGGACCGGTCGCCTCACCGACGCCGCCGCCGTGCACGCGGCCTTCGATGCGATCCGCAATGCGGCGATGCTGATCTGAGCACACCGTTGCACCCTTGTGTCAGAGGACCCGAGCTTCGCTAGGGTGTGCCCTTCTGTTGCTGACTGAGAACGGACGGACCTATGCGCTCACTCGTCGCGATCCTTGCCGTGATGGCGGGACTCACCGCCTGCTCCAGTGGTACGCCGACCGCCTCCTCCCCGGCCGAGAGCCCGACCCCATCGGTTCAGGACTCGGCCTCGCCGACGAACCCCACAACGAGCGCCCCTGCGGAACCCTCGGCCAGCCCTTCCAGTGCGTTGACCTCGAAGATCAAACAGTTCGGCCCTGGTTCTCCCCAGTGTGCGGCGATCTCTCGGATCCTGATGCAGTCGAGCCGGATCGGGATGTTGGCCAACCAGGGCCAGGTCTCGGCTGCCGACATCAACCAGGCCTTCGGTGACACCAAAGGCGTGCCGCCGGCGGCGATGCCGATCGTGCAGGACATCAAGGCGGTCTCGGAGAAGTTGGTCGGCAAGGACGCGCAGCAGGCCACCGCCTTCCTCGGCGATTTCAGCGGCGCACTGGAGACGTTGACCGCCGCTGCGGAGCGGATCTGCAGCTAGGCGTTCGGCCTAGGGACCCCAGTCCCACGGCCGGATCGGGGAGTTCTGCACCAGCCAGGTTTCCAGGCTCAGCATGAGCCCGGTGGCGATCAGGATCCCGATCAGGATGAACAACGCACCGATGCCGCGGCGCAGCCACGATGTCGGGTCGGCCGCCCAACGCAGCCGGGACACAGCCCGTTGCCCGAACCATGCGATCACCAGGAGCACCGCCACCAGACCGAGGGTGTATGCGAGTAGGAGCACCATCCCGTGGGCTGGCTCGGCAGGCAGCACCGTCACTACGACGTAGGCGTAGAGCGGACTGCAGGAGGAGAAGACCGGTCCCAGTGCGGCGCCGGTCAGCAGCGCCCCAAGGGATCCGGTCCGGGTATGTGCCTGGGAGAGAGCCTGGTTGCTGCGATTGGCCAGCCCGCTGCCCACCGACACCCGCTCCCACACCGTCGGGAACAGCGTCACCAGGCCAAGCGCGATCAGAATGCCGCCACTGAGCCACCGCCAGGTCTGGGGAGCGATGTCGATCAGCGCTGTGCTCGCTTTCAACAGCAGCGTGAAGGCGATCACCGACAACCCGAGGCCGGTGGTGACGAGAAGTGGTCGGCGTACCCCCGCCCCCTGCAGCGACCCGCCGACGATGACCGGCAGGAGAGAGAGGCTGCACGGCGCGAGGGTGGTGAGCGCCCCGGCGAGGAGCGCCCCACCGACCTCGACCCACATCAGAGGATCTGTGCCTTGATCTCTGTGCCGGTGGTCGTGCCGGTCCATTTCTTGACCAGGTCGCCGTCGCCGTCGATCTGGACGAAGGTGTGCTGTTGGGTGATGCCGTACTTCTTCTTCAAGTCGTTCATCGTGTCGTAGTCGACCTTGACGACGGTCAGCCCGTCCGGAACGCCGTCGGCCTTGAGTGAGGCGTCGGTGTCCTTGCAGTCGGGACACCACGGGGCGTGGAAGAAGAGCACCACGGTGGTGCCGGCATGCTCCGCCGCGGTGGCGTCGTACTCGGCCTTGGTCAGGTAGGCGCCGGGAACGGTGGGGCTGCTTGAGTCGTCGGCGGCTGAGGCAGCGGTGGTTGGGCTCGGCTTGGCTTCGGCGTCGCCGGAAGAGGTCGTCGCGCCGCAACCGGCGAGGGTGAGCGCGAGCGCGGCGGCGATGAGAGGACGGCTGAGGCTGGTGGAAGGCATTGGCACTCCTTTGTCGGCTGCAGTCCAGCCTGCGTCCCCGGGTCGGACAACTCCAGCACAACGGCCCAATGGTTAGCGATTGGTAAGAGTTGCGTTGGCGCACTAGGCGGATCTGCAGCACAGGCGCGGCCAGGAGGCACCAGCCCAAGGGAGGATCGGGTCAGGACTTCACGAGACGCCGGATCGCGGCGGCGGCTTCGGACACCTTGGCCTCCGCCTCCGGTCCGCCCAGTTGCGCGGCATCGACCACACATCCGCGCAGATGGTCCTCCAGCAGCCCGAGCGCGAGTGACTCCAGGGCACCGGAGAGGGCGCTGATCTGGGTGAGGATGTCGATGCAGTACTTGTCCTCGCTGACCATCCTCTGGATGCCGCGGGTCTGCCCTTCGATGCGTTTGAGGCGGGCGAGGTACTTGTCCTTGTCGCCCTTGTAGCCGTGCTGGGTCGTCATCGAACTCCTCTCGTCGTACGCCGTGTGCTGAAGCCCTGGAACCCGCGCAACCGCAGGCTGTTGCTGACCACGAAGACGCTGGAGAAGGCCATCGCGGCCCCGGCGATCATCGGGTTGAGCAGTCCCAGAGCGGCCAGGGGGATCGCGGCGACGTTGTAGGCGAACGCCCAGAACAGGTTCGCCTTGATGGTGGCCAAGGTCCGGCGCGACAACGCGATCGCGTCGGCGACCGCTCTGAGGTCCCCGCGAACCACCGTGATGTCTGCGGCCGCGATGGCCACGTCGGTGCCGGTGCCCATCGCGAGCCCGAGGTCGGCCTGGGCCAGCGCCGCCGCATCGTTGACACCGTCTCCGACCATCGCGACGACCTTGCCCTGCTCCTGGAGAGCCTTGATCACCGCCACCTTGCCGGCTGGCAGCACGCCTGCGTGCACCTGGGTGATCCCGACTTCAGCGGCGACGTGTGCGGCGGCGGCCGGGTTGTCACCGGTGAGCAACACCGAGGTCAGACCGAGGTCCGCGAACAACGAGACGGCCTCGGTGCTGGAAGGTTTGAGCTGGTCGGCGATCACCAGCAGGCCTCGGGCCTGCCCGCCCCAGCTGACGACGACCACGGTCTGCCCGACGTCTTCGTGGGCAGCCTTGATGGGGGCCAGGTCGGGGGCCAGGGCGCCGGCGTACTCCTCACGGCCGACCTTGACCTCGAGTCCGTTGACGGTTCCGCGGACTCCGAGTCCGGCGTCGTTGTGGAAGTCGGAGACCGGCGGCAGCGCAGCGGCAGCCGCGGTGGTGATCGCCCGCGCCACGGGGTGTTCGGAGGCGGCCTCGACCGCTCCGGCCAGGCGCATCACCTCGTCCCGGTCGACCCCGTCTGCGGAGATGGCCTCGACCAGCGACATGGAACCCTGGGTCACGGTGCCGGTCTTGTCGAGCACGATGGTGTCGACGCGGCGGGTGGACTCCAAGATCTCCGGCCCCTTGATCAGGACGCCGAGTTGGGCCCCACGGCCGGTGCCGACCAGCAGCGCCGTCGGGGTCGCCAGGCCGAGCGCGCACGGGCAGGCGATGATCAGCACCGCAACCGCGGCGCTGAAGGCGGCCGCGGCGGGCTGACCGAGCAGCAGCCACGCGGCCAAGGTGACCAGGGCGATCGCGATCACGACCGGGACGAAGATCCCGGCGACGCGGTCCGCCAGGCGCTGCACCTCGGCTTTGCCGGACTGGGCCTCCTCGACGAGGCGGGCCATCTGGGCCAGGGTGGTGTCGCCGCCGACCCTGGTGGCGCGAACGACGATGCGGCCGCTGGTGTTGAGGGTGGCGCCGGTGACAGAGTCACCCATGGTGACGTCGACGGGGACGGGCTCTCCGGTCAGCATCGACTGGTCCACGGCGGAGGAACCCTCGATGACGACGCCGTCGGTGGCGATCTTCTCCCCGGGTCGGACGACGAACTCGTCCCCGACGCGGACCTCCTCGATCGGGATCAGCACTACCTCGCCGTCGCGCATGATGGCGACCTGCTTGGCACCCAACTCCATGAGGGCTCGGAGCGCCGCCCCGGACTGCCGCTTGGACCGCTTCTCGAAATAGCGGCCCATTAGCACGAACATCGTCACGCCGGCGGCGACCTCGAGATAGATCTGTGCGGACCCATCGCCGCGGGCGACACGGAACTCGAAGTGGTGCTTCATGCCCGGCATCCCGGCGGTGCCGAACACCAGTGCGTACACCGACCACGCGTACGCCGACAGCGTGCCCACCGAGATCAGCGTGTCCATCGTGGCGGCACCGTGACGCAGGTTGGTCAGGGTGGCCCGGTGGAAGGGCCAGGCAGCCCAGAGGACCACCGGCGTGGCCAGCGCCAGCATCACCCACTGCCAGTAGGTGAACTGCAAAGCCGGGATCATCGAGATGGCGATCACCGGGATCGACAGCGCGACCGCCACCTCCACGCGGCGGCGATGCCGGGCCAGATCGCTGGCGTCCTCGGTGTCGCCGGGGTCGGCGGGGACCGGGAGAGCCGCGGTGTAGCCGGTCTTCTCAACTACGTCGATGAGGGTCTGCGGGTCGTACCCCGGGGCGAAGACGGTGGCCTTCTCGGTGGCGTAGTTGACGCTGGCTTCGACCCCGTCGAGCCGGTTGAGCAACTTCTCGATCCGCATCGCGCAGGACGCGCAGGTCATCCCGCCGATTTCGAGTTCCACACTGGTCTTCACGCACACTCACCTTGCTCCAGATACCCATGAGGGGTATGCCACTTGAGTGTACGCCGAATACCCCAACCCCGCATCTGGTCGGGTCAGTGGGAGTGGCCGTGGACCTCGCCCTCGGGCACCGGCGCGACCCGGTCGCTGAGCAGGGGGCGGGAAGGGTCCCAGGTGGTGCCGTGTTCGGAGTCGTACCGTCGGCGGGCGATCGCCGAGAGCGCCTCCAGCACCACTCGGTTGCCCAGCGCCGCGGTGATGTCGGCGTGGTCGAAGGGCGGGGCCACCTCGACGATGTCGACGCCGACGACCGGCAGTTCCAAACAGATGCGCCGCACCGCGTCGAGCAACTCCCGCGCCGAGAGCCCGCCAGGCTCGGGGGTCCCGGTGCCCGGCGCATGGCCGGGGTCGCAGACGTCGATGTCGACGGACAAGAACACCCCCGGGCACTCGTCGGTGGCGATCGCGAAGGCCTCGGTCAGGCACGCAGTCAAACCACGATGCACGATCTCGGTCATCTCGTAGGAGCGCATCTGCTGCCCTGCCATCCAGTCCAGCGTGGCCGGTTCGGGCCAGTAGCCGCGCAGCCCGATCTGCAGGAAGCGATCTCCGCGAACCGACCCTGCCTCGATCAGTCGGCGCATCGGCTGGCCATGCCCCCACAGCGAACCGAAGGAGATGTCGCCGGTGTCGGCGTGGGCGTCGAAGTGGATGAGGGACACCGTGCCGGCGCCGAGAACGTCGGTGACCCCGGAGGCGTCGGCGTAGGTGATCGAGTGGTCGCCGCCGAGCACGACCGGGATCGCGCCGGCCGCGCTGATGGTGGCGACCGCCTCACGGATCATGCCCAGGGACCGCTCGATGTCACCTGCGTAGACCTCGACATCGCCGGCATCGACCACGGTGAGGTCGAGGAGCGCGTCGGTACGCAGGGCCAGGGAGGGTCGGGATCCGTCGTGAGGCAGATAGTCGGCGCCGCGGATCGCCTGCGGGCCGAACCGGGCGCCGGAGCGGTGGGAGGTGCCGCCGTCGAACGGGGCACCCAGGATGACGACGTCGGCATCGGCGTACGTCGAGGGGTCAGCCAGGTCCGCGGCTGGGACTCCGAGGAAGGTGAAGTCGGGGCCGAAGAGGTTTCCGATGCGGGTCATAGGGGCGAGCATCGCGGATCGGCCTGCCCGCGTCGAGGCGAATTCGCGCATAAGTCCCACACGTTGGTGTGACTCGTAACAAGTTCGCCCACCGCCATGGTCAAGCCCATTGGGGCAGGGAGCGCGGCGCGTACATCCAAATGATCCGTCGGAAGAACCTGAGGAGATCGGATGATGCGCGCTCGGCCGTCGTGACGTGTTCGGCGGGGTGTCTGTGCGCCCACATGCAATGGCGGCTCGACACACTCATCGAGCGCCGAGGGTGGGCCTCAGTCGAGGTGAGCTTGCGCGGCGGCACCGACGATGCCGGCGGTGTTGCGCAGCGTGGCCGCCACGATCTCGGTCTTGATCTCGATCAGTGGCAAGAACCGGTCCGCGTGCTTGCTGATCCCGCCGCCGACGACGAAGAGGTCGGGGGAGAGAAGGCGCTCGAGGGTGCGGTAGTAGCGAGTGAGTCGCTTGGCCCACCTAGGGTAACTGAGGTCCTCGCGGGTCTTGGCGCTGGCCGCGGCCCGCGACTCCGCGTCGTGGCCGCCGATCTCGATGTGGCCGAGTTCGGCGTTGGGGATGAGTTGACCGTTGTAGATCAACGCGGTGCCGATGCCGGTCCCCAGAGTCGTGATGATCACCAGGCCCTGGCGGCCCTTGGCGGCGCCGTATGTCACCTCGGCGACACCGGCCGCGTCGGCATCGTTGAGCACGTGCACCGGACGGCCCAGGCGCTCAGTGAGCATCGCATCGGCGTCGGTGTCGATCCAGGCATGGTCGATGTTGGCGGCCGACTTCACCACGCCGTGGCGTACGACGCCCGGAACGGCCACGCCGACCGGGCCGGTGAACTCGGGGAACTGACCGCACAACTGCTCCATTACCGACGCGACGGCGGCCGGTGTCGCCGGCTGCGGTGTGTCGATGCGCAGGCGCGACATCGCGAACTCGCCCGAGGTCAGGTCCACGGGCGCGGCTTTGATGCCGGTGCCTCCGAAATCGATGCCGATGGGATGAGCGGTCACGGGGCGAAGCCTAGTGGTAGTACGACCATCGGACGGCTTGACTGATACCTCCGGGGGTATACATTGGATGACATGAACACAAACATGGGCGGCATGGACCGCAAACTCCGGATCGGGCTCGCCGTGGTGCTGGCGGTCGTGGCTTACTTCGTCGGTTTCGGCTCAACGCTGGGCATCATCGCGCTGGTGCTGGCGGCAGTCATGGTGGTGACCTCGGCCGTGGGCTTCTGCCCGCTCTACCGCATCTTCGGCATCAACACCTGCGCTCGTACCTGACCCCACCCGCGACCCTCGTCACCACCCGGTGGCCGGTGGTGGGTGCGCCGGCGCCTACTCTCGGCGCATGCGCGCTGCTGTGGTCACCCGCACCGACGGTCCCGAGGCGGTCGAGATCCTCGACCTGCCCGAGCCGGTCGGCGATCTGCTCGTCGACGTCCACGCGGTCGGGATCAGTTTCCCCGACCTGTTGCTGAGCCGGGGCGAGTACCAACTCAAACCCGAGACCCCCTTCACGCTCGGTGTCGACTTCGCCGGCGTGGTCCGCAACGACGGCGGTGGCTTCAAGGCGGGAGACCGGGTGGCCGGCTGCGCGCCGTACGGCGGTGCCGCTGAGACGGTGTCGGCGATGGCCGACTTCCTCTTCCCGCTGCCCGCTCGAGTCAGCCTGATCCAGGGTGCGGCGATCCCGATGAACTACCTCACCGCCGACTTCGCCCTTGCCGAGCGCGCGGACCTTCAGCCCGGGGAGACCGTGTTGGTCCACGGCGCCGCTGGTGGCGTCGGCACCGCCACGATCCAGGTGGCCAAGGCCATGGGGGCGCGCACGATCGCGGTGGTGTCCAGCGAAGCCAAGGCGGCCGTCGCCCGAGAGGCAGGTGCTGACGAGGTGGTTCTGGCCGACGGGTTCCGCGAATCCGTGCAGGCGCTGACACCTCAGGGCGTCAACGTCGTGATGGACGTGGTGGGCGGTGACCTGATGACCGACTCGCTGCGCTGCCTGGCGCCTCAAGGTCGATTGCTGGTGGTCGGTTTCGCCGGCGGGGCCATCCCCGAGGTCAAGGTCAACCGGCTGCTGCTCAACAACATCGATGTCCGCGGCGTCGGTTGGGGAGCCTTCGCGATGACCCGGCCCGGCTATATGCGCCAGCAGTGGGCTCGGCTGCTCCCGGCGATGGAGTCGGGAGTCATCGATCCGGCGGTCGTCGACGTACGCCCGTTGGCGGAGATCGGCTCGGCCCTCATGGACATGCAACAGCGCCGGACGCTGGGCAAGACGGTGCTCACCCTGCGCTGACGCCGAGTCGCTTGAAGGGTTGTTACGCAGGCCCTAGTGGGAGCGGACCATCACCGGTGAGGTCGAAACGGTGAACTTCTGACCCGCAACGGTCGGGGTCGCGATGCCGTTGACGTCCTCACGGCTGAAGGCGCCGACGGCGGCTGCCACCGAGGAGGTGCCACTGGTGCGCCAGTAGATCCGCCGGGTCTCACCGCCACCGATGGCCACACAACTCCACACCCCTGCGCTGTTCTTGACGCACGGGTTGACCGAGGTGTTGTTGAGCCAGGAGTAGCCGACCTCCCACGAGCGGCCCGCCGGGGTGAGGTTCACCCAGTCTTTGTCCGGCGTCAGGTGCACGCCCTGCCAGAGCGAGTCCCAACTCCACCAAGTCATCCGCTGGGTTCCGGATCCGGCGAAGAGCGCCTGGGTGCGGATCACATAGGACTGTTGGGTGGCGTCGGAGTAGTCGGCCGAGTCATTAATGCCCTTGATGCCGTAGTTGATCTCGGTGACCCAGATCGGCTTCTTGACGCCCTTGCCGGCGATCATCGACTTGAACCACTTGTAGTTGCTCAGCGCGGATTCGGGGCCCTGCGTCGCCAGCGGGTAGGGGTTGACCGCGGCCACGTCGATCCAGCCGCCGAGTTTCTTGCCGGCGAAGGAGGTTCCGTAGAGGTACTTGATGTAGGTCCTCTGGGCGCTCAGCCGGATCGGACAGGCCGGAGCGACGACCTGTGCGGTGGGTGCCACTGCCTTGATCGTCGTGTAGGCGATCTGCACGATCTGAACCATCTGGGCCTTGGTGCCGGTCCAGAAACCGCTGACGCAGGGCTCGTTCCAGGGCATGTAGGTGACGGTGTCGCCGTAGCGGGTGACAACCGCGGTGACGTAGTTCTTCCAGGCCGTCATGTTGGGGGTCGATGCCGCACCGAGGCCGCCGAAGGAGGTCTGCGTGGGTTTGCTGGCCCAGAACTGGGGTGTTCCCCACAAGTTGATCATGACCTGTTTGCCTTGGCCGCGCAGCGCGTTGATGGCGGCATCGGTGGCGGTGAAGTCGTAGGTGTCCTTGACGGTCTCGACAGATCGCCACGTGGCCATCACAGGCTCCGAACCGACGTGCACCGTCGGTTGGTGGCTCTGGTCGTACACGATCATCGCCCACCAGGGGTCGGTGATGTTGTTGCCGGCACTGGCCGGTGCCAGCGTCGCCGCCATGACCGCAAATGCGGTGGCGAACACGGCAAGAATTCGACGCATCGGTAGCTACTTCCCCGCAGATCTATGACAAACCTGGGCAATTGTTGTGAAACCTGACTGCGATTCTCGTCTCACGCATGAGGAACGCAAACTGTGGGATTCCATGACGGGCCATAAGGCATACAAAAGTCAAGACCGGGTCTGATCCGTGAGCGTGTGGGTGCCCTCCCCGTAAGGTTGCGCTGTGACGATTCTCGATGACGCCAAGGCGGGCATGGACCTCGCCGTCCGCCCCCAAGACGACCTCTTCGGCCATGTGAACGGCACCTGGCTGGCCACCGCCGAGATCCCCAACGACCGCTCGAGTTGGGGCCCATTCGTCTCCCTGGCCGACCAGGCAGAGATCGACGTGCACGCCATCGTCGAGGCCTGTGCCTCAGGAGAGATCAGCGACGACGACGCGGTCAAGATCGGGGCGCTCTACGCCAGTTTCATGAACGAGGAGCAGGTCGAAGCCCTCGGGTCCGCCCCGGTGCAGCCGCTGCTCGACCAGATCGACGCGCTCAGCGACATCTCCGAGCTGGCTGCCTATCTCGGCACCTTCGAGCGTCGCGGTGGCGGCGGCGCATTCGGGTCCTACATCGACACCGACGACCGCAACTCAGATCGTTACCTGCTGTTCCTGACCCAGGGGGGTCTGGGCCTGCCCGACGAGGCCTACTACCGCGAAGACAAGTACGCCGACATCCGGGCCGGCTATCTCGACTACATCCAACGCATGGTCGCGCTGGTCGGCCGTGACAACGGTGCCGACATCGCTGAGCGGGTCCTCGCCTTGGAGACCCGGCTGGCCCGGGGCCACTGGGAGCGGGCGCTGACTCGCGATGTGATCAAGACCTACAACCTCATGAGCGCCGACGAGGTCAAAGCGCTGGCACCCAGTTTCGACTGGGATGCCTGGATCACCGCCCTGGGCGGATCCGAGGCCACGGTCGCCGAGGTGGTGGTGCGGCAGCCGTCGTACCTCCAGCACCTCGAGGTGGTGCTCAACGAGACTCCGATGGCGACCTGGCGCGATTGGCTGCTCGTCAAGGCACTGCGGGCCAGTGCGGCCTACCTCTCCAGCCCCTTCGTCGAACTCAACTTCGACTTCTACGGCCGGACCCTGTCCGGCACTCCAGAGTTGCGGGCCCGCTGGAAGCGCGGGGTCGCGATGGTGGAGGGGGCACTGGGGGAGGCCGTCGGCAAGGAGTACGTCGCCCGCCACTTCCCGCCGTCCTCGAAAGAGCAGATGGATGAGTTGGTCGCCAACCTGCTGGAGGCCTACCGCCGCTCGATCGCGGCCCTGGACTGGATGGGCGCGGAGACCAAGCAACGCGCCTTCGACAAACTCGACCAGTTCCGTCCCAAGATCGGCTACCCGGTCAAGTTCCGCGACTACTCGGCTCTGCAGATCAGCCCGGACGACCTGCTGGGCAACGTGCTGGCCTCGGCCGCCTTCGAGACCGACCGGGAACTGGCCAAGATCGGCGCGCCCGTCGACCGCGACGAGTGGTTCATGCTGCCGCAGACGGTCAACGCCTACTACAACCCCGGCACCAACGAGATCTGCTTCCCGGCCGGGATCCTGCAGAAGCCGTTCTTCGCCCCCGACGCCGACCTCGCCGAGAACTACGGCGGCATCGGCGCGGTGATCGGCCACGAGATCGGTCACGGGTTCGACGACCAAGGAGCGCACTACGACGGCGCCGGCAACCTCAACGACTGGTGGAGCGCCGACGACAAGGCCGCCTTCGAGGTCAAGTCGCGCAAACTCATCGAGCAGTACGACGGGTTCTCTCCCCGCACCCTGCCCGGGGAGTTCGTCAACGGCGCTTTGACCGTCGGGGAGAACATCGGTGATCTCGGTGGCCTGACCATCGCCCTCAAGGCCTACCTCATCGCCCTCGACGGTCAACAGGCTCCCGTGATCGACGGGCTGAGTGGACGCCAGCGGCTGTTCTTCAACTGGGCTTTCGCCTGGCGGACCAAGCGCCGCAAGGAACTCGAGCAGCAGTACCTTGCCACCGACCCCCACTCGCCGGCCGAGTTCCGGGCCAACATCGTGCGCAATCTCGACGAGTTCCACGAGGAGTTCGGCACCCAACCCGGCGACGGGCTCTGGCTCGACAGCGAGGATCGGGTCCGGATCTGGTGACCCCCGTGTGATCAGCGGTTTTGTCCGTGAGGGCAGCACTGCACGGCACCTTGAACGCACTCGATAAAAGGCGTTGAAAGGCGCACACTGGAGGTATGAGGCACACGTCGGTCTCTACGTCCCAACCCTTCGAGATGGCGGTCCGCACTGCCACCTGGCTCGGCCGTGACATGACCCCCGGCCAGCCGGTCAGCATCGAACTCAACCCGGCGGGCTCGCATGCATTGGTGCGATTCGCCCCACCCCTGGAAGGGGTGCCGTCGGAACTGACGTCCGACGACATCGACGCTTTGACCGTGGTCCTCGACGAGGTCGTGATGGCCCGCCTCATCCGGGGCGTCGTCGAGCGCGCCCAACTCGACCCGCACGCCACCTATCGCTCCTGGACGTTGTGGCTGGCCGGGCCCGACGGGGAGATCACTCTCGACTCTGTCGGCGATCGGTTGCCCAATGGCGCCGACTGCGATGAATGCATCGCCCGGCTGAGGCTGGGGCGGGTGCGCAGGTAACCCCAGCCCTGCCCCTCAGTGTCGGCAGTGGCAGGCTCGGGGCGTGGACGAACTGGTGGCGCTGGTCGATGAGTCCGGGAACCCGGTCGGTGCCGCACCCCGCACCCTCGTGCGCCGGGACAACCTGCGGCACGCCGCCACGGCCGTGCTGGTGCGCAACTCCGCCGGTGACATCTACGTGCACCAGCGCGCGGCCACCAAGGACTGGGCGCCTAGCCACCACGACGCCGCCGCCGGTGGGATCCTGCGCGTCGGGGAGGACCCGGCTGAGTCGGCGGCACGGGAGTTGGCCGAGGAGTTGGGCATCGAGGGCGTCGCGCTCCGGCCGCTCGGGCTCTCGGCGTACGCCGACGACACCACGCAGGTGGTGGAGTTCGTCTACGAAACGACCTGGGACGGGCCGATCCGGTTCGCCGACGGCGAGGTGACCAGCGGTCGCTGGCTCAGCCTGGCCGAGTTGGCCGCCTTGTTGCAGGACCCGACCTGGGCCTTCGTCCCCGACACCCGAGCGTTGCTGGCCGGGCTGGTGGCTCGCGCAGTGCCGGGATATGAGGCCTTGGCTTCCTGGTAGTTCGCGCGCCGGGCATAGGGTGGGTGCCGGAAGGGGTGCCTGATGCTCGGATTCGATCCATTCCCGTTCGGCTCGACCGGAGCGCAACCGCTCCTGTGACCGGTGCTCTTCATGGGGGTCGCGTTTCTTGTGGGTTATGCACGCCGATCCCGGGCGTTGCAGCCCTACGGCGAGATCGTGATCGAGGAACCGTTCGCCGGAGTCGAATCGCGGATCAGTCGCGAACTCGTGGCCGTGAGGCAGGCCCAGGTGCGCTGCCTCGGGGAGGGGACATGGGCCGTCAGCACCCCTGGCAGCAGCCTGCTGTTGACGATCATCGCCGCTGTCTTCTTCCTGCCGATCGCCCTGGTCATGATGGCCGTGTGGCGCACCGACAAGGAACTGGTCATCACCGCGTTCGAGCGGGACGGACGCACGTTGGTGCGGGTCTCTGGTGATGTCGAAGCGACCGTGTGGGCTTCGGTCAGGCACCTGCTCAGCAGCGCCACCTACTCCCAGATCGGTCAGGCGCCCGTAGGACAGGGCGCGTCACTCCAGAGCTGAGAGCGCCATGGTGCGCAGCAGGTCGCGCATGTCACTGCGGGCGATCCTGGCGCTTCGTGGAGTCGAGTTGAGCAGCCCGAAAGCGGCATGCGCCATAGCCTGCGCGGTGTCGCGCGACAACTCGGCGCGGTCGGCTCGGAGATGTCGGACCCACAGGTCGACGTAGGCCAACTGCAGCGCCCGGACCTCTTCGCGGGCCGCGGTCGGCAGCGCCGACCAGTCGCGGTCCTGAACCACGATCAGCGCCGGATGTGTCAGGGCGAACTCGACGTGCCAGTCGACCAACGCCGCCAGCGAGTCCCGTTTGCGACCCTCCTCCAGCAGGCGTCGACTGATGTCGACCAGCATCGTGGCGAGGATGTCTTCCTTGCTGACGAAGTGCTTGTAGAGGGCCGGCCCGGAGATGCCGCACGCTGCGCCGAGGTCGCTCATCGAGACGCCGTGGAACCCGTGCTTGGCGAACAGGTCTGCGGCGATGGCCAGGATCTGGTCGCGGCGCGAGGCGGGTGGCCGGGGAGACGGGCCTGAGGTCGACACGGGTCTAGGTTAATGATCGTTCGCCTGCCACGGTGGCTGGGAGTACCCGGAGCACTGACGCATCGGCGTCAGAGACGGTAAGGTTAGCGATCGTTAACCTAGGAGGTGCTGATGCGCGACCTCGTCGAGACCTTGCGCGAGCGGCTGGTCGTCGTACGCCGCGGCGGCTCGCAGGCTGCCCGCGACAAACACACCGGCCGCGGCAAACTGCTGGCCCGCGACCGCATCGACATGCTGCTCGACCCGGGCAGCCCCTTCCTGGAGATCGCCCCACTTGCCGCCTGGGGGATGTACGGCGGGGACACCGCCGTGCCCAGCGCCGGCCTGGTCACCGGGATCGGCGTGATCGAGGGTCGTCACTGCGTCATCGTCGCCAACGACGCCACCGTCAAGGGCGGCACCTACTACCCGATCACGGTCAAGAAGCACCTGCGCGC
>CALMLL010000085.1 GCA_937868075.1 uncultured Marmoricola sp.
GCGAGATGAGCTCACCCACGGTGTGGATGCCCTCACGCTTGAGGCAGTTGTAGGAGCGCACGGTCAGCTGCAGGTCCTCGACCGGCAGCGCCAGGTCGGCGGCCAACTGCTCATCGACCGGGGAAGGACCGATGTCGATGCCCTCAGCCTCGACATTGAGCTCGCGGGCCAGGCCGAAGAGCTCCACCAGGGTCTTGCCCGCCGAAGCGATCGCGTCGCGGGGACGGATCGAAGGCTTGGTCTCGACATCGATGACCAACTTGTCGAAGTCGGTGCGCTGCTCGACACGGGTGGCTTCGACCTTGTAGGTGACCTTCAGCACGGGGCTGTAGATCGAGTCGACCGGCATCCGGCCGATCTCGTTGTCGGCGCCCTTGTTCTGGACCGCGGAGACGTAGCCGCGGCCACGCTCGACGACCAGTTCCATCTCGAGCTTGCCCTTGTCGTTCAAGGTGGCAATCAAGAGGTCGGGGTTGTGCACCTCGACGCCGGCCGGCGGGGCGATGTCGGCGGCGGTGACTTCGCCGGCACCGGACTTGCGCAGGTACATCGTGACTGGCTCGTCGTGCTCACTGGAGACGACGAGGCCCTTGAGGTTGAGGATGATCTCGGTGACGTCTTCCTTGACGCCCTCGATGGTGGTGAACTCGTGGAGCGCGGTGTCGACCTTGATGGAGGTCACCGAGGCTCCCGGGATCGAGGAGAGCAGGGTACGACGCAGGGAGTTGCCCAGCGTGTAACCGAAGCCTGGCTCCAACGGCTCGATGATGAACCGCGAACGGCACTCGTCGACTGACTCCTCGGACAAAGTGGGACGCTGTGCGATCAGCACTTTTGTTTTCCTTTCCGAACCCGACCGCTATTTGAGGGGTTCGAACTTTCTGGTGGCGGCGGATGAAGTGTGGAGTTGGATGACTGGGAACGGGCTCGGTCCGCGGTGGCGGTCGAGCCCGACCTGATCACTTCTTGGAGTAGTACTCGACGATGAGCTGCTCTTGAACCGGAAGTTCGATCTGCTCGCGCAGGGGCAGCGAGTGCACCAGGATGCGCATCCGGTTCGGGAGCACCTCCAACCAGGCGGGGACGATCCGCTCGCCGTGGGTCTCGCGAGCCACAATGAACGGGGTCATCTCCAGCGACTTCTCACGAACGTCGATGACGTCGTGGGCGGTCACCTGGAAGGAGGGGATGTTGACCTTCTGGCCGTTGACCTTGAAGTGGCCGTGGACAACCAGCTGGCGAGCGTGGCGACGCGTGCGGGCGAAACCGGCGCGGTAGACCACGTTGTCCAGACGGCACTCCAGCAGCTGGAGCAGGTTGTCACCGGTCTTGCCGGACCGACGAGCAGCCTCGACGTAGTAGTTGTGGAACTGCTTTTCCATCACGCCGTAGGTGAAGCGAGCCTTCTGCTTCTCCTGCAGCTGGTTGCGGTACTCGCTCTCCTTGACGCGGGCGCGGCCGTGCTGGCCGGGCGCGTAGGGGCGCTTTTCGAAGGCGGCGTCGCCGCCCACCAGGTCGACGCCCAGACGGCGCGACTTCCTGGTCATGGGGCCGGTGTAACGGGCCATGGTGGTTGTTCTCCTCTAAGTCCTAGTTGATGTACGACGAAGCGCTCGACTCGGCGCTCACGTGACGTTGCGTCACACGCGCCGGCGCTTGGGCGGACGGCATCCGTTGTGCGGAGTCGGCGTGACGTCAGCGATGGTGCCGACCTCGAGACCGATGGCGCCCAGCGAGCGGATCGCGGTCTCGCGACCCGAGCCCGGGCCCTTGACGAAGACATCGATCTTCTTCATGCCGTGCTCCATCGCGCGACGCCCAGCGGCCTCGGCGGCCATCTGCGCGGCGTACGGGGTGGACTTGCGGGAGCCCTTGAAGCCGACGGTGCCGGCAGAGGCCCATGAGATCACCGCACCCGTGGGGTCGGTAATGGTGACGATGGTGTTGTTGAACGTCGACTTGATGTGGGCTTCGCCCTGGACGATGTTCTTCTTTTCCTTGCGGCGCACCTTCTTGGCGCCGGCCGCTGCGCGGCTCTTGGGAGGCACTGTTTAACTCCTGAAGTTCTCGTGACGTGTGATGGGGTCGGTGGCCTGGGGTCGGACCCAGATCACTTCGCCTTCTTCTTGCCGGCGACGGTGCGCTTGGGGCCCTTGCGGGTGCGCGCATTGGTCTTGGTGCGCTGACCACGAACCGGCAGACCCTGACGGTGCCGGCGGCCCTGGTAGCTGCCAATCTCGATCTTGCGGCGGATGTCGGCCTGGACCTCGCGACGGAGGTCACCCTCGATCTTGAAGTTGGCTTCGATCGCGTCACGGAGCTTCACGAGCTCTTCGTCGCCCAGCTGGTGAACACGGAGGTCGGGGCTGACCCCGGTGGCCTCGAGCAGCTGCTGAGCGCGGGTACGGCCAATGCCGTAGATGTAGGTGAGTGCGACCTCGATGCGCTTGTCGCGCGGGAGGTCAACACCAACGAGGCGTGCCATGTGGTGGCGGTCCCTTTCGGTAATTCACGGTGGTGTCTGCGTGACGCGTCCGGGTCAGAGACCCAGCCCCGGCCATCCGCTCCGAGGGTGGTTTCAGTTCAGCGGGGCTGCCGTGCAGCCGCGAGAACCTAAGCGATCACGTTGTATGGGTATTCAGTTGTGGTTGTCGCGAGACCTCAGCCTTGGCGTTGCTTGTGGCGCGGGTTCTCGCAAATCACCATGACGCGGCCGTGGCGACGAATCACCTTGCACTTGTCACAGATCGGCTTGACACTCGGGTTGACCTTCACGTCAGCCCTCCTTTTTCGGCTGTTGGATCTACTTGTAGCGGTAGACGATCCGACCTCGGGTGAGGTCGTAGGGGGAGAGTTCCACCACCACGCGGTCCTCGGGGAGGATCCGGATGTAGTGCTGGCGCATCTTGCCGCTGATGTGGGCGAGCACCTTGTGTCCGTTGGTCAGTTCGACCCGGAACATGGCGTTGGGAAGGGCCTCCACAACGGAGCCCTCCATCTCGATCACGCCTTCTTTCTTCGGCATGTCTCCCAATCTGTTGATCGTGTGCGTTCTACCGTTCGACCCGGGAACCTCCACGATGGACTCGTAGTGGACCTCGTGAACCCCCCGACGTGTCTCCTCCCAGGCGCAGCCGAGAACCCCCTCCTTGAGGTGGTCACCGGATCGCGACGGACAGCCGCAAGACACGACGAAAAGGCCACGTTGGGCCGACACGCCAGTTTAGGTGATCGCTCGGGGAAAGTGTTAATCGACTCCGGCGGCGGTCCGGGGGCCGGTTTCGTCGGCGAAGACGCGATACTCAACCCTCGCCTAGGTTGCAACCGCATCGAAGCTCCATTATCGCGTCTTCACCGTCGAAACTGCGGGCGGTTCAGCGAGCCAACAGCGCCAGGTCGGGGTTGTCGGTGAACACCCCGTTGACGCCCGACTCGAAGAAGCGTCTTGCTTCGGTGGTCATGTCTCCTTGGGCGAGCGGGTCCTCACCGATCCAGAGGTCCTTGCTCAGGTACCTGTTCTCGGCTCGCAATGTCCAGGCGAAGACGCTAAGGCCCAACCGCTTGGCTCGAGCAATGGCTGGGCTCGGGGCCATATCGATCCCGTTCGCATCGCGCGGGATCAGCAACCACGACGCAACGAAGACCGAATCCGCATAGCGATGAGTACGTCGCAACGACCGCCGCCCCAACAGCACCGGCCGATCGATGACTCGAGCAAGTCGCAGCGAGGTGGTCGAGTTGAGACGGCGCAGGCAACTGGGTTCGTAGGACTGGATGATGACCGGGGCCGACGCCACGTTCCAACCGATCGCACGCAGCGCGGCGACCAGCTGCGTCTCAGGTGACATGCCGAGTGCTCGGAAGTAGGCCGGGAACTTCAGCTCCGGCACGACCCACACTCGGTGCCCGCGGGCAGTCGCCTGCGCCTTGGCGAAGGCCAGCACGTCGGCGAAGCTCGGGATCCGATAGTCCGCGTCGTACGCCGCGCTCTCGGGCCGCATGATCGGATAGCGCTCCCGAGCCCGCAGTGTCTCGATTTCGGCATAGGTGAAGTCCTCGCTGAACCAACCGGTCAGTTCCACGCCGTTGACGAGCTTGGTGGTCTGCCGATCAGCGAATTCGGGGTGATCAGCGACATCGGTGGAACGGCTCAGCTCGTTCTCGTGGCGGGCGATGAGCACAGAGTCCTTGGTCATCACGAGGTCGGGTTCGATGGCGTCGGCACCCAGATCCAGTGCCAAGGCGTACGACGTCAACGTGTGCTCAGGTAGGTAGGCCACCCCACGATGCCCCACGATCATTCGGGACGGTAGTGGTGCCCAGGACGTGCCGGCCTGCGCGGGAGTCACAGGCAGGAGGATCGCGCTTGCCAGCAGCGCAACAGCGACGACGCCTCGACGAATCACAGTCCCTCCCCGGCGAATGCTAAGCCAGGCGGCACCGACGCGGGGATACGCGAGGGATCAGGGCGTCAGCGAGGTGGTGCTCAGGAACCGAACAACGACACGAAGTTGCGCAGGATGAGCATCGGGTGGCTCACCTCGAAGCGAGCCGCCTCCGCGAGCAAAGCGTCGGCCGCCTCGGGCGGGAAATACCCCGCATTGCGATAGACCGAGACTCGTGTGCTCAGGCCGGCGAAGTCCAACTCCGGGTGGAACTGCGTTGCATAGACGCGTTCTCCCAGGCGGAACGCCTGCACGGGGCAGGCCGCCGATGAGGCGAGCGCGACCGCCTCCTGCGGCAACTGGGAGATCGCTTCCTTGTGCCCGCCGTAGGCAAAGAACCTGTCAGGAACACCGGCCAGCAGGGGATCCCGCCGCCCCTCCGGGGTCAGCGTGACCCCAATAGCGCCCACGGGCTCGGCGTAGAGATGGTCGACCACGGCGCGACAGTGAGTACCCAAGGTGCCGATGCCGTAGCAGGCGCCCAGGAATGGGAAGTCCTCGGCGATCACCGACTCCAGCAATCCGTAGATCTCATCCTCTACCCGCTCCTGCAGAGGCGACTTGACTGGATCGCTGGCGTTGAAGGGCCCTCCGCCCAAGATGATCCCCGACCAGTCGGCAAGGTCGACGCGCCCCAGATGGCCGGCGGTGAGTTGGACCCGGCGGAGTCCATCGGTGGACAGGCCGGTGAAGCGCTGGAACGCGGCGTACTCATCATCGGCGGCCGCCTGCTCCGGGCGAATGCTCAGCAGCAGGAAGGGCTTCACTGCGGCCCCCCGTAGGGCACGCCCATCTGAGTCAGTTTCTCCCGCCCGCCGTCGAGAGCGGTGAGGATCCAGGGGCCCGACGGGGTCAGCGTGAAGGTGTGTTCGAAGTGGGCCGACCACGAGCCGTCGAGGGTGAGGACGGTCCAGTCATCCTCATCGAGTTCGGTCTCCTTGGTGCCCAACGTGACCATCGGCTCGACGGCCAGCGCCATGCCCCGCACCAGCTTGGCGCCACGACCCGGCGGTCCGTAGTTGGGGACGTTGGGCGGTTGGTGCATGGCCGAGCCGATGCCGTGGCCGGTGAAGTCCTCCAAGATGCCGTAGGCACCCTGGGAGCGCACATAGGTCTCCACGGCGTGCGAGATATCGCTGACCCGCCCGCCCAGTCGCGCTGCGGCGAACCCGCGCCACATCGACTCCTCGGTGACTCGCATCAGTTCGGTGACATCGGCAGGCACCGGGCCAACGGCGACGGTGATCGCGGCATCGCCGTGCCAGCCGTCGACGATCGCGCCGCAGTCAATGGAGATGACGTCTCCTTCGGCCAGCACCCGATCACCGGGGATGCCGTGAACCACCTGGTCGTTGACCGAGGCACAGATGGTCCCCGGGAACGGGGGGTGCGAGTAGCCCTTGAACGACGGGATCCCACCATTGGAGCGGATGTGGTCCTCGGCGATCGCGTCGAGTTCACCGGTCGTCACCCCGGGGCGTACGCCGGCGCGCAGCAACTCCAATGTCTGCCCGACCAGGAGCCCAGCGACCCGCATCTTGTCGATCTGGGCAGGCGATTTGATCTCGATGCCGCGGTCTTTGAACATCGGCTCAGCTTTGGGCGACGGTGTCCAGGACGTCGAAGACGCGCTGGGTCACTTCGGTGACCTCGCCCAACCCGTCGACCTCGAGGAGCAGGCCGCGGGACCGGTAGACGTCGATGAGCGGAGCGGTCTGCTCGGCGTACACCACTTGGCGGCGTCGGATGACGTCTTCGGTGTCGTCGGCGCGGCCCTCGGTCTGGGCTCGAGCGAGGAGTCGGGCGACCAGCACATCCTGGTCGACGCTGAGCACCACGACCGCGTCGAGAGCATGGCCGGTGTCAGCGATCATGGCGTCGAGTTCCTCAACCTGGGCCAGGGTCCGTGGGTAGCCGTCGAGCAGGAAGCCGGGCTGAGCGTCGTCCTCGGCGATGCGATTGCGCACCATGGAGTTGGTGATCTCGTCGGGGACGTACTCCCCGGCGTCCATGTACGCCTTGGCCTCGAGGCCCAGCGGGGTCCCTTGGCCGACGTTGGCGCGGAAGATGTCCCCGGTCGAGATGGCAGGCACGTTGTAGTGCTCGGCGACGAATCGGGCCTGGGTGCCTTTGCCAGCACCCGGAGGGCCCATCAAGATGAGTCGCATTAGCGCAAGAACCCTTCGTAGTTGCGCTGCTGGAGTTGCCCTTCGATCTGCTTCACGGTGTCGAGGGCCACACCGACCATGATCAGCAACGAGGTGCCGCCGAACGGGAACTTGCCGTTGGCCTGCACCGTCGCGAGCGCGATCAGCGGGATGAGCGCGACGAGTCCGAGATAGAGGGATCCAGGCAGCGTGATCCGAGAAAGAACGTAACTGAGGTAGTCCTCGGTCGGCTTGCCCGCCCGGATCCCGGGGATGAAGCCGCCGTACTGCTTCATATTGTCTGCGACCTCTTGGGGGTTGAAAGTGATCGAGACATAGAAGTAGGTGAAGAAGATGATCAGCACGAAGTAGACCGCCATGTGGATGGCACTGTCCGGGCTGGCGAGGTACTCCCCGATCCAACGAAGGATGGGACTGTTGGAGCGCGGGTTGAACTGCACCGCCATCGAGGGGAGGTAGAGCAGGCTCGAGGCGAAGATCACCGGGATGATGCCGGCTTGGTTGACCTTCAGCGGGATGTACGTCGAGGAGCCGCCGAACATCTTGCGACCCACCATGCGGCGCGCGTACTGGACCGGGATCCGGCGCTGGGCCTGCTCGATGAAGATGACTGCCGCCATGATCGCGATGCCGGCCACGATCACGCCACCGAAGATCCACCAGCCCTTGGAGACCTTGAGTTGCCACAGGCTGCCCGGGAACTGGGCGATCACCTGGGTGAAGATCAGGATCGACATCCCGTTGCCGATGCCGCGGTCGGTGATCAGTTCACCCAGCCACATGATCACCGCAGTGCCGGCGGTGAGCACGGTGATCATGATCAGCATCGTGCTCAGGTTGCCGTTGTAGAGCAGGTCACGGGTGCAACCGGAGATGAGGCTCTTGTTGCGGGCCAGCGCGGTGATGCCGGTGGCCTGCAGGATCGCCAGGCCGAGAGTCAGATAGCGGGTGTACTGGGTGATCTTGGTCTGGCCGGACTGGCCTTCCTTCTTCAGCGCCTCCAGCCGCGGGATCACCACGACCAGCAACTGCAAGATGATGCTCGCGGTGATGTAGGGCATGATCCCCAGCGCGAACACGGTCAACTGCAACAGCGCTCCGCCGGAGAACAGGTTGATCATCTGGAAGACCGAGTTGCCCGACTTGGAAGCATCGGCGAAGCAGGCCTGCACGTTGGGGACGTTGACCCCGGGAGAGGGGATCTGGGCACCCAGTCGGAACACCGCAATGATGAAGATGACGAACAACAGCTTGCGGCGCAGATCCGGGGTCCGGAATGCGTTGGCGAAGGCGCCCAGCACCTGATCCTCTTTCTCTCACTCGGCGAACCAGAGGCGATTCGCCTGGTCCCGCAAGACTCCGCGGGCACCGCGGAAGCCTAACAGCCAGGACTAGGACCGACCTGGTCCGGTCACGTCCGCTCCTGGTCCAACCGATTCATCGTGGTGAACAGACTCGGGGCGCGACCGCTCTCGCGTTCGCGCCCCATGTCATGTCTCTTGCTTTCAGAGCTCGGTCGTGGACCCGCCCGCGGCTGCGATCTTGTCCTTGGCCGAGCCGGAGAACTTGTGAGCGGTCACCTGCACGGCGACGTTCACCTCGCCCTGGCCGAGCACCTTGACCGGCTGGTTCTTGCGCACCGCGCCCTTGGCCACGAGGTCCTCGACGGTCACCGAGCCACCTTCGGGGAACAGTTCGCTGATGCGGTCAAGGTTGACCACCTGGAACTCCACTTTGAAGGGGTTCTTGAAGCCCTTGAGCTTGGGCAGGCGCATGTGGATCGGCATCTGCCCACCCTCGAACGCCACCGGAACCTGGTAGCGGGCCTTGGTGCCCTTGGTGCCTCGACCGGCGGTCTTGCCCTTGGAGCCCTCACCGCGACCCACGCGGGTCTTGGCGGTCTTGGATCCGGGGGCCGGACGCAGGTGGTGCAGTTTGAGCATCTTGTCTGCCATGGTCACTTCACCTCTTCAACGCTCACCATGTGGCGAACGGTGTGGACCATGCCCCGGATCTCGGGGCGGTCCTCGTGGATCTTGGTGTCACCGATCCGCTTGAGGCCCAGCGAGCGCAAGGTGTTGCGCTGGTTGGCCAGAGCGCCGATCGACGACTTCTTCTGGGTCACTGCGAGCTTCGCCATCAGTGAGCACCTCCCGCAGCCGACTCGGCACCGGCCTTGAGCAGCGCTGCCGGAGCAACGTCCTCAACGCTCAGGCCACGACGGCTGGCCACAGCCTCCGGCGACTCCAGCATCTTCAGTGCGGCGACAGTCGCGTGCACGATGTTGATCTGGTTGGAGGAGCCCAACGACTTGCTGAGCACGTCGTGGATGCCTGCGCACTCCAGCACCGCACGCACCGGGCCGCCGGCGATGACACCGGTACCGGGAGCAGCAGGACGCAGGAGTACGACGCCGGCAGCCTTCTCACCCTGAACCGGGTGCGGAATCGTGCCTTGGATCCGGGGAACGCGGAAGAAGTGCTTCTTGGCTTCCTCCACACCCTTGGCGATGGCTGCCGGGACCTCTTTGGCCTTGCCGTAGCCGACGCCGACCAGCCCTTCGCCGTCACCGACGATCACGAGGGCGGTGAAGCTGAAGCGCCGACCACCCTTGACCACCTTGGCGACACGGTTGATCGCGACGACACGCTCGATGTACTGGCTCTTCTCCGCCTGGCCACCGCGACGATCGTCGCGGTTTCCGCGGCGCTCACCACCGGCGCGTCCGCGCTGGGGTCCGCTCATGAGTCTTCCTTCTCTCTTCGTCTCGATCAGAACGCGAGGCCGCCCTCACGGGCGCCATC
>CALMLL010000086.1 GCA_937868075.1 uncultured Marmoricola sp.
CCACTCGTCCGGGTGGCGGAATAGGCAGACGCGCTAGCTTGAGGTGCTAGTCCCCGTATAGGGGGTGGGGGTTCAAGTCCCCCCTCGGACACCGCGATTGTGAGGGCATTCGGCCCTCGCATCCTCAACTCCCGCCGAGGCAGTCCTCGAGTTCCATCACGACCGGGCATGATCTGAGCATGCCTTCCGCTTACGATCCCGCAGCCGAGGTTGTGTCACTGTGCTCGGACCTCATCCGGATCGACACCTCCAACGACGGCACCGGCCATGGTCCCGGTGAACGAGGTGCGGCCGAGTACGTCGCCGCCAAGCTCGACGAGGTCGGGATCGAGGCGGAGATATGGGAGGGGCGGCCCGGCCGGGCCAACGTGATCGCTCGCTGGGGTGGCTCGCTCGGCGATCCGCTGCTCCTGCACGGTCACCTTGACGTCGTACCCGCCGAGGCGGCGGACTGGTCGGTCGCCCCTTTCGCTGGTGAGGTGGCCGACGGCATGGTCTGGGGTCGCGGCGCCGTGGACATGAAGGACTTCAACGCGATGCTCCTGGCCTCGGTGCGTGCTCGGGCCCAGGCCGGAGCAGTACCCAAGCGTCCACTGGTGTTGTGTTTCACCGCCGACGAGGAGGCGGGGGGCATGAACGGCGCCGCGCTGCTGGTCGATCAGCGCCCGGAGATCTTCGAGGGTGTCAGCGAAGCAGTCGGGGAGGTGGGCGGTTTCAGCATCACGGTCCGGGATCGACGCTTCTACCTGATCGAGGCCGCCGAGAAGGGCATGGCCTGGATGCGACTGACCGCGACCGGCACGGCCGGACACGGGTCGATGCGCCACCCCGACAACGCGGTCACGCGGCTCGCCGAGGCCGTGGTCCGCATCGGTCGACACCCGTGGCCGGTGCACCTGACCGAGCCCATGCGGGTGTTGTTGGCCGCCGTGGGGGAGTACGTCGGAGTCGAGGCCACCCCCGACAACGCCGAGGAACTGATCGAGGAGTTCGGCCCGGCCGCCCGCATGCTCAGTGCCGCCATCCGCAACACCGCGAACCCCACGATGCTGAGCGCCGGCTACAAGGTCAATGTGGTCCCCGGGCACGCCACGGCGCATGTGGACGGGCGCTTCCTGCCCGGACTTGATGCCGACTTCCTGAGCACCGTGCGCACCCTCGCCGCGGACGGGATCGAGGTCGAGCCGGAGACCCTGCAAAACGCCCTGGAGATCCCGTTCACCGGCCGTATCGTCGATGCGATCACCGCCAGCCTCCTCGAAGCCGACCCGGATTCGGTGGTGGCGCCCTATCTCATGAGCGGTGGCACCGACGCCAAACACTTCGATCGGCTGGGCATCCGAAGCTTCGGGTTCGCCCCGTTGCGACTTCCTGCCGACCTCGATTTCACTGCGCTCTTCCACGGCGTCGACGAGCGGGTTCCGGTCAGCTCGCTGGAGTTCGGGGCTCGCGTCTTCGACCGGTTCCTCGACCTGGTCTGAAGCGGGTCACTCCCAGGCGCGCTGACGAACGATCCGTCGCCGCAACACCACGCGGCGTACGCCGTCGGGGCCGATCCGGAGCCGATCCAGCTCCCAACCGCCGTATTCGGCACGCTCGACCAGGACTCGGGTGACGAAGGATCGCGAGAAGTCTCGCGGGATCACCAGTGTGTCGAACTCGTACTCGACCCCACGACGCAACACCGGCGGGCGGGTGAGCACGGCTGGAGTCATCGCGCCGAGGACACGTCGTCGAGAGCGGTCGCGATCTCCATAGGGAGGCTGACATCCTCGGCGGCCAGCGCCCCCCGAAGCTGAGCAGCTGTGCGCGGGCCGATGATCGGGGCGGTGACTCCTGGCCGATCACGCACCCAGGCCAGGGCCACGTCGAGCGGTGACAGGCCGAGACCGTCGGCGGCCCGGGCGACAGCCTCCACGATCCGGCGCGGTCCTTCGGCGAGGTAGGGCTCAACGAAGCCCGAGAAGTTCGACGAGGCCGCTCGGGAGTCCCCGGGGATGCCGGTGCGGTACTTGCCGGTGAGCACGCCGCGACCCAACGGCGACCAGGGCAGCACCCCAAGGCCACAGGCGACCGCCGCCGGAAGGACCTCTGCCTCGACGGCTCGGTTGAGCAGTGAGTACTCCACCTGGGTCGAGGCGATCGGTGTGCGCCCGGGCACCGCCTGCTGCCAGGTCGCGGCACGTGCGGTCTGCCAGCCCGAGTAGTTCGAGATGCCGGCGTAGGCGGCGCGTCCTGTGGAGACGGCGTAGTCGAGGGCCGAGAGGGTCTCGGCCAGGGGCGCCCCATCGGACCAGACGTGGACCTGCCACAAGTCGACGTGGTGGACCCCGAGACGTTCCAGTGAGGCGTCGAGTTGGCGGATCAGGGCGCCACGCGAAACGTCGACTCGGCGTTCCTCGCCGGCCCAGGAGAGCCCCGCCTTGGTGGCAAGGACGATCTCATCGCGGGGCACCACGGTCCCCAGGAGTGACCCGATCACCCGTTCCGAGTCGCCCCCGGCGTACGCCGCTGCCGTGTCGAGCAATGTGCCGCCGGCGTGGACGAACGCGACCAACTGCTCGCGTGCTTCGTGCTCGTCGGTGTCCCGACCCCACGTCATCGTGCCCAGCCCCATGCGTGAGACTCGAAGTCCCGTGGAACCAAGCGCACGCTGCTGCATGCCGGTCAACCTAGTCCGCGAGCCGGTCAGGTTGTGAGCAGGCACGCCGCGTAGGCTGCCTGCGGCCCGCCGAACCGCGGACCCGACTCACGAAAGGGCCGCCGCGCCGACATGAACTACTTCGACGCCGTGATTCTCGGCATCGTGGAAGGCCTCACCGAGTTTCTGCCGGTCTCATCGACCGGCCACCTGACCATCGCCGAGCGCCTCCTCGGGCTGCGCGTCGACGACCCGCACGTGACCGCGTTCACCGCCGTCATCCAGGTCGGTGCGATCGCTGCGGTCCTGCTCTTCTTCGCGAAGGACATCGCCACCATCGCGGTGGCTTGGTTCCGCGGCCTGGTCAAGCCGGATCTGCGGGGTACCTTCGACCATCGCATGGGCTGGTACGTCATCTTCGGGTCGATCCCGATCGGGATCGTGGGTTTCCTGGGCAAAGACGTCATCACTGGACCTCTGCGCAGCCTCTGGGTCGTCGCGGTCGCCCTGATCGTCTGGAGTGCGGTGATGTGGTTCGCCGAGCGTCGAACCACGCAGGCCAGACACGAGCGCGACCTGACCCTCACCGACGCTGTGATCATCGGTCTGGCCCAGTGCATCGCCCTGGTCCCAGGAGTGTCACGTTCTGGTGCCACGATGTCGGCCGGCCTCTTGCGCAACCTCGATCGGGTGACCGCGACGCGGCTGAGTTTCTTCTTGTCGATCCCGGCCCTGACCGCGGCGGGTCTGTATGAACTCAAGGACGCCATCGGCGGCGGCGTCGGACTGGGTCCCACCATCGTCGGCACCCTCGTCAGCTTCGTGGTGGCCTATGCCTCCGTGGCCTGGCTGCTCAAGTTCGTTGCCGGGCACTCGATCGTCGCGTTCGTGCCCTACCGGGTCATCCTGGGGCTAGGCCTGATCGCGGCCTTGGCCGCGGGCTGGCTGTCGGCTGCCTGAGGCTCAGAGCCACCCTGCGCGCTTGGACACGATCCAGATGACCAGCACGCTGGCCAGCATGAGAAGCAGCGCGAACGGGTAGCCCAGGAACCAGTGCAACTCCGGCATGTGGTCGAAGTTCATCCCGTAGACCCCGGCGATCAGCGTGGGTGCGGCGATCATGCCGACGATGGCCGAGATCTTGCGCATGTCGTCGTTCTGCTGGATCGAGATCGCGGCCAGATGCGCTTCGAACGCCGTGGACAGCAACTGGTCGAGTGAGTCGACGGTCTCGGCGACACGTGCCAAGTGGTCGGCCACATCGCGGAAGTAGGGGCCCGACTCCGGGTCGAGACCGGGCACTGCCCCCGTGGTGAAGCGGAAGATCGGCTCCCGCAGCGGATGGATGGCACGACGCATCTCGGCGAGTTCTCGCTTGAGCAGATAGATGCGCTTGGAGTCGTTGGTTCGTTGCTCGGAGAAGACCGACCCCTCGACCTCGTCGACGTCCTCGATCAGTGAGGCGGCAACCTGCTCGTAGGCATCCACGACACGGTCGGTCACCGCGTAGACCACCGCGCTGGGTCCGTGTTGGAGGACGTTGGTACGCCGCTCGAGTTCGCGCCTAGCGTCGGCCAGGGCACTGCCCTCACCGTGCCGCACACTGACCACGAAGTTCTGGCCCACGAACAGATTGATCTCGCCGGTCTCGACCGCGTCCTCCTCGTCGACGTACCACAGCGTCTTGAGCACCAGGAACAGTGAGTCGTCGTAGCGTTCGAGCTTGGGTCGCTGATGCGCCGAGAGGGCGTCCTCCACAGCCAGCGGGTGAAGACCGAAGATGGCGGCCACCTTGGCCAGTTCGCTGGCATGGGGCGCGTGCAGGCCGACCCACACGAAGTCGTTGGGTTCGGTCGCGGCGTCGCGAAAGTCATTCAGTTCCGTGGTTGCCATGGGAACTCGCCCACCGTCGCGATACAGGGCGATGTCGATGATCACACGCGTCAGGCTAGACCCCTGCTCGGTCGATCGCGGCCCACCGCAAGGTGAACTCTCGTAGGGTGTCGGCGTGCCCACTGTGATCCTGGCTCGCCACGGACGAACCACGGCCAACTCGGCCGGAGTTCTGGCCGGTCGAGCCGCCGGGGTGCACCTCGACGACACCGGGCGCAACCAAGCCGCAGCGGCGGCCCAACGGCTGGCCGGCATCACGCTGGCCGCGGTGGTCTCCTCACCCATGCTGCGGTGCCGACAGACCGCCGCGCTGCTGGCTCCAGGCGCCGAGGTCGTGAATGAACGCGGACTCATCGAATGCGACTACGGCGACTGGTCGGGTCGAGCCCTGCGGACCCTGGCCAAGGAGACGTTGTGGTCCTCCATCCAGCGGCACCCCTCGGGGGTCACGTTCCCCGGCGGGGAGTCGATGGGTGCGATGAGCGCCCGGGCAGTGGCCGCAATCCGCCGCTGGGATGCTCAGGTGGCGCGTGACCATGGGCCGGAGGCGGTCTGGCTGGCGGTCTCCCACGGTGATGTCATCAAGGCGATCATCGCCGACGCTCTGGGCATGCATCTGGACGGTTTTCAGCGAATCGTCGTCGACCCAGCCAGCCTGTCGGTGATCGCCTACACGCCGCAGCATCCGCTGGTGCTGAGTCTCAACACCACGGCCGGATCGTTGGCGCATCTCCAGGCCAAGCGTCGTGGACGTCGGCGCCCCGAGATCGGCGGCGGCGCCGGACCGGCGACCCCCTAGGCTCGGGG
>CALMLL010000087.1 GCA_937868075.1 uncultured Marmoricola sp.
GTGGAGATCTCGGTGACACTGAGCGAGGAGGTGTTGGTGGCCAGCACGGTCTGCGGCGACACGATCGCGTCGAGTCGGCGCATGACCTCCTTCTTCACCTCGATCGACTCCACGACGGCCTCGACGACCATGTCGACCTCGCGAAGGTCCTCCAGATCGGTGGTCAGAGTGATCCGCCCGAGCAGTTCCTGCTGGTCGGCTTCACTGATCTTGCCCCGCGTCACCGCGCGGCCGGTCGAGTTCTCCAGGTGACGACGCCCCCGGGCCAGGCTCTCCGGGGAGATCTCAACACCCACGACCTTGAACCCGCTGCGAGCAAACACCTCGGCGATCCCAGCGCCCATCGTGCCGAGTCCGACGATGCCGATGGAGCCGAACTCGCGGCCGGTGCTGACAGGGGTTTCAGTGCTGGTCTGGGTCATGTCGCGGATCATCTCAGACCCTCGCCGAGTGCGCCGTGAGCGGAGTCACCTACGGACGCGCTGGTCCGCCACAGTCACCGACCCGGTCACGGAGGCCCCGTGATGTGCCTCACAGGAGGGCTGCCCGCGCCGAAAGCAGCCAACCTCGCGTCGAACTCAGGGTGGGGTTAGCTCTAAGGTGGCTTCGTGGCCACCACGACACTCGTCAAGGGAGCGCGCGGGTCGCGTTCCACCGTTGCTCTCAAGCTGTTGATGGCCGGCAGCGGCCTGATTTTCATCGGCTTCGTCCTCATGCACATGTACGGCAACCTGAAGATGTTCGCCGGGCATGACGCCTTCAACACCTACGCCGAGCACCTGCGCACCTTCGGCGAGCCGATGCTGCCGCGCACGGGCCTCCTGTGGGTGCTGCGCATCGTGCTCATCGTGTCGCTGCTCCTGCACGCCTACTCCGCGTTCATCCTGTGGGGCCGGGCCAACGGGGCCCGCAGCCAGCGATACGCGGTGAAGAAGAACCTCGCCTCCTCGCTCTCCTCTCGGATGATGCGTTGGGGCGGCGTCACCCTCCTGCTCTTCATCATCTGGCACCTGCTCAACTTCACCATCGGCAAGATCAACGTGGCCGGCGGCGCCACCAACGACCCCTACAACCTGGTCGTCGACAGCTTCGGCACCTGGTGGCTCACGATCATCTACCTGGTGGCGATGGTGGCCCTGGGTATGCACCTGCACCACGGCACCTGGAGTGCCATGCAGACCTTGGGCTTCACCGGCACCGAGGCGGCCCGCCGCCGCGCCAAGACCGCCGGCTGGCTGGTCGCGCTCGTCGTCGCGGGCGGGTTCAGTCTGGTTCCGCTGGCCGTGCTCTTCAGCTTGATCACCAAGTAAGGACGAACACACATGGGCACCCTCGATCCCTCAGGCACCGTCGCGCTCAACAAGGCCAGCGTGCAGAAGTCCGACGACGCCGCCGGCTTCTATGCCTTGGGCGACAAACTCGTCGACGACAAGGCACCCACCGGCCCGATCAAGGACCGCTGGACCAACCGCAAGTTCGAGAACCGGCTCGTCAACCCGGCCAACCGGCGCAAACTCTCGGTGATCATCGTCGGCACCGGTCTGGCCGGAGCCTCTGCAGGCGCCACCCTGGGTGAGGCCGGCTATCACGTAAAGACGTTCTTCTATCAAGACTCTCCGCGCCGCGCGCACTCGATCGCGGCTCAGGGCGGCATCAATGCCGCCAAGAACTACATGGAAGACGGCGACTCGACCTTCCGGCTGTTCTACGACACCGTCAAAGGTGGTGACTACCGCAGCCGCGAGTCCAACGTCTATCGACTGGCCGAGGTCAGCGCCAACATCATCGACCAGTGCGTGGCCCAAGGGGTGCCCTTCGCGCGCGACTACGGCGGCCTGCTCGACAACCGCTCCTTCGGTGGGGTCCAGGTGTCCCGGACGTTCTACGCCCGGGGTCAGACCGGCCAGCAGTTGCTGATCGGGGCCTACCAGGCCCTCGAGCGGCAGGTCGCTGCCGGCACGGTGGAGGCCTACAGCCGCCACGAGATGCTGGAGTTGATCGTGGCCGATGGTCGGGCACGGGGCATCGTGGCCCGCGACATGGTCACCGGCGAGATCGAGACTCACCTGGCCGATGTCGTCGTACTCGCCAGTGGTGGGTACGGCAACGTCTTCTTCCTCTCCACCAATGCCATGGGCTGCAACGTGACCGCCACCTGGCGAGCCCACCGCAAGGGCGCCTACATGGCCAACCCCTGCTACACCCAGATCCACCCGACCTGCATCCCGGTCTCGGGCGACCACCAGTCCAAGCTCACCTTGATGAGCGAGTCATTGCGAAACGACGGCCGCATCTGGGTGCCCAAGGACCGTGCCGACCGGGACAAGGACCCTCGTCAGATCCCCGAGGAGGACCGCGACTACTACCTGGAGCGGATCTACCCGGCGTTCGGCAACCTCGTGCCGCGTGACATTGCCTCGCGGGCCGCGAAGTACCAATGTGACGACGGCAAGGGCGTGGGGCCGGGGGGCTTGGGCGTGTACCTCGACTTCGCCGACGCGATCGCCCGACTGGGCCGCGATGCTGTCGAGGCCAAGTACGGCAACCTCTTCGACATGTATCAGCGGATCACCGGGGAAAACCCCTACGAGGTGCCCATGCGGATCTACCCCGCGGTGCACTACGTCATGGGCGGGTTGTGGGTCGACTACGACCTGCAGTCCAACGTGCCCGGCCTGTTCGTGACCGGTGAGGCCAACTTCTCCGACCACGGCGCCAACCGACTCGGCGCCTCGGCGCTGATGCAAGGGCTCGCCGATGGCTACTTCGTGTTGCCCAACACCATCCGCGAGTACCTCGCCGATGGCCCCTTCGACAAGCTCGACGAGGCCCACCCGGCAGTCGCCGAGGCCCGGGCCAATGTAGAGGACCGGCTGGGTCGCCTGCTGGCGATCGGTGGCGAGCGTTCGGCCGACAGCTACCACAAGGAACTGGGCCACATCATGTGGGAGTACTGCGGCATGGAGCGCACCAAGGAGGGCCTGACCCTGGCTATCGAGAAGATCAGGGCGCTCAAGCAGGACTTCTGGTCCAACCTCCGAGTCCTGGGTACCGCCGACAGCCTGAACCAGTCACTGGAGAAGGCCGGCCGCGTGGCCGACTTCATGGAGTTGGGTGAGTTGATGTGCATCGACGCGCTCAACCGTCGTGAGTCCTGTGGCGGTCACTTCCGGGCCGAGTCCCAGACCGAGGACGGCGAGGCACTGCGTCACGACGACGAATTCGCCTACGTCGCGGCGTGGGAGTTCGGCGGTGGCGCTGACGGCGAGCCCATGGGCACACCCGTGCTCCACAAGGAAGACCTGATCTACACCGCGATCGAGATGAAGCAGAGGAGCTACAAGTGAAACTCACGCTCAAGATCTGGCGGCAGCCCGATTCGGCCGCCAAGGGCGCGATGCACACCTACCAGCTCAACGACGTCTCGCCCGACATGTCGTTCCTGGAGATGCTCGACGTCTTGAACGAGGACCTCAACGCCAAGGGCGAGGAGCCGATCGCGTTCGACTCCGACTGCCGCGAGGGCATTTGTGGCATGTGTGGCCTGATGATCAACGGTCAGGCTCACGGCCCTGAGGTCACCACGACCTGTCAGTTGCACATGCGGTCCTTCAAGGACGGCGACGTGATCACGATCGAGCCGTGGCGGGCCGATGCCTTCCCGGTCTTGAAGGATCTGTGCGTCGACCGCGGCGCTTTCGACCGGATCATCCAGCAGGGTGGCTTCATCTCCGCCAACACCGGGTCTGCACCGGAGGCCAACAACCTCCCGGTCAACAAGGCCGACGCCGACCGGGCGTTCAATGTGGCCACCTGCATCGGCTGCGGCGCTTGCGTGGCGGCCTGCCCGAACGGCTCGGCCTCACTGTTCATGGCCGCCAAGATCACCCACCTCGGCCTGCTGCCGCAGGGCCAGCCCGAGCGGGAGACCCGGGTGGTCAACATGGTGGCCCAACACGACCACGAAGGCTTCGGTGGCTGCACCAACATCGGCGAGTGCGCCGCTGCGTGCCCCAAGGAGATCCCGCTGGACGTGATCAGCCAGTTGAACAAGGACCTGCGGACCGCGATCAAGCGCGGCCACTGAGCCCCACACAAACCGTCTCGAGGGCCTTCCCGGCCTGCACTGTCACGTCTGGGAAGGCCCTCTGGATTCCAACCCGGCCACGGCTGAGGGACCGACCCGAGGCTTCTGACGACCGCCGATTGGTCTAGACACCCGGTAATTGGTGGGTCCCCGATACCGAAATCGGGACTTACGCTCGTGCTCACACGGGACTCGGGGTCCCACTTCATCGATCGGGGGAGCGATGACGAGACGACGTGCCTGGCTCATCCTTCTGATTCAGGTCCTCATAGTCACTATGGGCTGGGCCAGCCCCACCCAAGCTGTCAGCTCGTCAGCGGGCCCCCCAACCTCCGATAAACACACGACCACTATCGACAATCGTGGGCGCGTCAAGGGCGCAACACGACGGATCCACGGTCGAGTCATGGTGGCGATCATCGAGGGCGATCGGGGCAGCAAGCGGGCCTACGCTGTCAGGGCTGACGACGGCCGCCGCTACCCGCTGAAGGTGGCGAAGGGGCAGCGACTGGCCGCCAACGCCACTTTCACCGGCGACATCACGATCTCCGGCAGCACCCACGAGATCGCCTACGCGACCACCACCGAGCAGGCCACGGCGGCAGCCACCTTGGCCGCTCACAAGACCTATATCGCCCTGCCCCAAGGGGTCGGCGCCTTCGCTGACGACGCCACGATCGGCACGTGGGTCGACACGTCGGCCAAACTCTGGCCAGACACGATCCCGAACGTGGTCTCCTCCTTCCCGCACTACTCCACGATCGCCAAGTACACCTCCACTGTGATCACCCTTGCGAACTGCACCACCGCGATTGGCAATATGTGGAACGTCTGGACAGAGGCCGAGAAGCAGTTCCCTGGTGTCGACTTCTTCGCCTCGCCGAATCATCTCGTCGTGCTGCTGCCCGAGACCTGCAGCAACGGCACCCAGACCGGTGTGGGCACCGTGGGGCAACCGGGTTCGGGCGGAGAGACCCTCCAGTTCGCGAAACTCAGCTACGGCGACACGGTCGCTCACGAACTCGGGCACAACCTGGGTCTGGGACACGCCAACCTCATGGACCCTGTCTACGGCGAGCGGCCGTACTGCGACGTCTACTCGATCATGGGCTACGAGGTCGGGGTCGACAATCTGACAGCGCTCAGCAGCAACCATCGCGACGAGATGGGTTTCCTTACCGTCGGAGAGGTGCAGACGTTCCCAGCAACGACCCTGGGATCGACGACTGTCACCCTTGCTGGACGTGGCGAAACTAGCGGCTTGCGCGGACTCAAGATCGTCGAACCCGGGACCAATAAGGTCTTCTACGTCGACTACCGATCAGGAGGCGGACTCGACGCCGGCGATCTCTACACAGTCGGAGATCAGACCTGTGGATACAGCTTCCACCCCGGCATCGAGATGACCACCGCGGGCGCAGACCCAACGGAAACGGCGCTGATCCCCGGGCCCAGCAAGCAGGCCTACGCCGCAGTTGGGCAGGCACTCAAGACACCGACCGATCAGGTGAGCGTGACCGTGAATTCGATGTCCGCGACGTCGGCGAATCTCACCGTGACATATGCCCCCAGGCTTCAGTTCACCACCGCCCCGAAGCCCATCATCGTCGGAACCGTCGCCAAAGGTCAGACAGTCACCGTGAACCCGGGCACGTGGAGCCCGACCCCCGATTCCCAGACATACCAGTGGTACTACGGCGGGACGCCCGCCAAGGACGCCTACGGTAACCCCGGCACCGGGTTGTCGTTCGCGATACCCAACTCCTACGTGGGCTACGACCTCACGGTGAGCGTCACCAGCGTCAAGACCGGCTACGTCACCAAGACGATGACGTCCGACCCGATCCTCATCGACGGTCCTCCGGTCATGAACCCACCGCCGGTGCCCACCATCATCGGGTTGGCCAAGCCTGGAGAGACCCTGACCGTCGACATCGGCACCTACCCGGTCGGCACCAGCACGATCACCGACTGGTTCGTCGGCAGCGGGACATCGTGGAACTACGTCGGCTACGGCGACTCGTTGCTCCTCGACCCCTCCATGGTCGGCAAGAGTGTGCGGGTGCGGGTCACGGCATTCTTGTCCGGTTTCATCTCCACCAAGGCCGATTCGCTCCCCTACGGACCGGTCCAGGGGGACCTCAAACAGTTGACCGTTGGTTCGCCGTACTTCACCGGCCGCATGCGGGTCTACCACTACCTCAAGGCCTATCCGGGAACGTGGACGCCCTACACGACCTTCAAGTACCGCTGGTTTGCCGACGGGGTTGCGATCACCAATGCCACGAAGAGGCGCCTGTATCTGCGCCGCGCACAGCGGGGCACGATGATCACTGTGGTGGTGACCGGATCCAAGACCGGCTACCAGACCGCCAGCGCCACGTCACCGGCACGGGGACCGGTGAGGAGGTAATAGGAGCAGTCTGATCGACGGAGCCTTGCGGGTGGCCTGACGACCACTGCCCCGCACCTAGACTGCGCCACATGAATGTGCCGCGGGTGCGTGTGGCTCACGGGCTGCGACCGATGTCCGGGCGCGATCCCGAGGAGAGCCACCGCCCGGCGACGACGTTGGAACTGCTCTACGACCTCACGTTCGTGATCGGTTTCGGAACCGCGGCATCCGAACTGGCCCACGCGCTCGCAGCGGGTCACGTTCGCCCGGCCGTCCTGGCATTCACGATCTCGGTCTTCGCGATCGTGTGGGCATGGATGAACGAGACCTGGTTCGCCTCGGCGTACGACACCGACGACTGGCTCTACCGCCTGCTCACGATGGCCCAGATGATCGGGGTCCTGGTGATGGCTCTGGGAATCCCGCGGCTGTTCGCCTCTCTGCAGAACGGCCAGGTCGTCGACAACACCGTGATGGTGCTCGGGTACGTCGTCATGAGAGTCCCGCTGGTTTTTCAGTGGCTGCGCGCGGCCAAGTCTGACCCGGCGCGCAGGCCGTTGTGCCTCGTCTTTGCCAAAGCGCTGGTGATCGCGCAGATCGGCTGGGTGGTGGGTGAGTCCCATAGCGTGGTGTCAATTCCTGCGGGGCTCTCATCGTCATAGACG
>CALMLL010000088.1 GCA_937868075.1 uncultured Marmoricola sp.
CACCTAGGCTGGCAACGTGGAGACTGCGGCGGTGCTGGCACTGATGCAAGACGTCGCCGCTCGGGTCATCGAGCCGCGATTTCGGGCACTGGCCAACCACGAGGTCCATGAGAAGAACCCGGGCGACCTGGTCACCATCGCCGATCACGAGGCCGAACTGCTGCTCACCGAGGCACTCCAGACCGCCTACCCCGACGCGGTGATCTTGGGTGAGGAGGCGTGGTCGGAGGACCACGACCTCCTGGATCGGTTCCAAGCCGCCGAGCACGCCTTCACCATCGACCCGGTCGACGGAACCAAGAACTTCGTCCATGGCTCCCCCGACCATGCGGTCATGGCCAGCGAGATCGTCGCCGGCCAGGTCACCCGGTCCTGGATCTGGCAACCCGCTCACCGACGTGCCTACGTCGCCGAGCGCGGCCGGGGCGCCTTTCGCAACGGCATCCGACTCGCCCGTCCCGAGACGGTGACGCCGTGGCGGGGAGTGACGTCGCGCCGGGCCTGGATCGGCCGAACTCTGGGAGATCTGGCTCCCTTGGAGTTGACCTGGGTCTCCTGCGGGATCGACTACCCCCACCTCATCGAAGGCGATGCCGACTTCATCCTGTACGCCGGTACCAAGCCGTGGGACCACGCCCCGGGGTCACTGCTGGTCGAGGAGGCCGGCGGCTACCTCGGGACCACCGCGGGCCAGCCCTACCGGCCGCTGGAGGATGCACCGGGCCTGATCGCCGCCGGTGACGAGTCGACGTACGCCGCCGTGCTGGGGCTCCTCTGAACGCCAGCGGTCAGCGGGCTGCCCAAACCGTGGGACCATCGAGAGTCGGCACACACACCCCAGGAGGCCTCGCATGAGCACGAGCGACTCTGCGGGCGCCGATCGCGAGCCGCGCAGCCTCGCCGACGAACTTCGCACCTGGGACGACGAGGCCCGCCTCGCCCTGCTGACCCTCCGACCCGATCTGGTGACCCCGGCGCCGCGGTCGAGCGGCCAACTGGCCGCGCGGGCCACCACACTGGTCTCGGCGACGCGCGCCGTCGACCTCCTCGACGCCTGGCAGTTGCGGGTGCTGCGGGCCGTCCTCGATGCCCCCGGCGTGAGTCCTGCGACGCTCACGCGCGACCTCGGTCCCGAGGCTGCCCCCGCCCTGGTGCACCTTCGCGAGTTAGCCCTGGTCTTCGGACGCGACCAGGTCAGGCCGGTCAGCATCCTGGCTCAGGGCGCGATCGTGGCTACCGATGCCGCCCCCTCGGCCCCACCGCTGGCGATCGGCCCGGCCGACACCGCATTGCTCGCGCGTACTGCTGCCGGCGCCGCCTTCGAGTTCGTACGCCGCACCGAGCAACTCCTCGACCGCTGGGGCACCCACCCACCGGGGGTGCTCAAGGGCGGTGGACTTGGGGTACGCGAACTCAAGTCGGTCGCGACGTTGCTGCACGTCGACGAACCCACTGCGGCGCTCGTGGTGGAGGTGGCCAGCGCCGCGCGACTGCTCGGTCAGGGTCGAACCCCCGAGGTCGACCCAGCGTGGCTACCGACCGATGCCGCCGATGTCTGGCTGGGCAAGGACCCGGCCGAACGGTGGGCGGACCTTGCCGTGGCCTGGCTCCACTCGGCGCGACTGGTCGCGCTGGTGCGCACCAAGGACCAGAAGGGTGTGACCCTCAACGCCCTCTCCCCGGGACTGAGCCGGCTATGGGCCCCGGTGGCTCGTCAGGAAGTCCTGCAGACCCTAGGCGAGGTTCCCTCCGACCAGGCATTGGCAGCAGGCACCGGCGGTGCCTCCCTGGTGGCCCGCCTGGCGTGGCTTGCCCCTCGCCGGCCCTCCTCGAGGGAGCGATTCGTGACCAGTGTGATGAGCGAAGCCGCGCATCTGGGAATCGTGGCCATGGGGGCGCTGGCCCCGGCGGCCCGAGCATTGGTCGAGGGCGAGGAGGCCGCCCCCGTGCTGGCCCCGTTGCTGCCCGCTCCGGTCGAGCAGGTGCTGATCCAGGCGGACCTCACCGCCGTTGCCCCGGGCCCGTTGACCACCGAGGTCTCGCGCCGCCTCACCCTCCTAGCCGACATCGAATCCCACGGCGCCGCGACGGTGTACCGCTTCACTGCCGCCAGCATTCGCAGGGGGCTCGACGCGGGGTGGTCGATCACCGAGGTCGAGGCGTTCTTGAGGCAGGTCTCGGCGACGCCGGTCCCGCAGGCGTTGACCTATCTGATCAGCGATGTCGGCCGCCGCTTCGGCACCGTCCGAGTGGGTTCGGCTCGCTGCTACCTTCGCGCCGACGACAGCGCCACCCTCAGCGAGATCCTGGCGGCTCCGGGTCTTGCCTCACTCGGGTTGCGCAGATTGGCGCCGACCGTCGCGGTGAGCGACCTCGCGCTGTCAACCGTCCTCGAACGACTGCGCGACCATGGGCAGACCCCCGCCGTCGAGGCGCCCGACGGCTCCTTGCATGTGGCCCGACCCGACTCGTATCGTGCTCGGACCCCGACCTCGGTCCGGCCTGTGGAGGCCGACGCCACCCGTCTGATCGCCCAGGCACACAACGCGGTGCGTGTGATCGGGTCGGGCGATTCCGCGGAGAGCCACCGTCCCCGCGGCGAACTGGTCACCTCACCGGCCGACATCGTCGCTCTCCTGCGTGAGGTTGCCGAGTCGGCCGAGTCGGCGTGGTTGACCTACCTCGATCCCTCCGGCCGGGCCACCGAGCACGTGGTTCGCCCGGTGGCGATCGGTGCCGGGTCGCTGTCGGCGTACGACCAGAGCAGCGGAGCGGCCCTGACGTTCCTCCTGCACCGGATCCGGGGCGCGGCCCTGGCCAAGCCATGAAGCTCCGGCCCAGGGACTGTCGATGCGGACACGTAGGCTTCGCGGGTGCATGACGGCCCGCTGATCGTCCAGTCCGACAAGACGCTGCTGCTGGAGGTCGACCATCCCAGGGCTGCCGAGGCGCGCAAGGCGATCGCCCCATTCGCAGAGTTGGAGCGCTCGCCCGAGCACGTACACACGTATCGGCTGACCAATCTGGGTCTGTGGAACGCGCGCGCTGCCGGTCACGACGCCGAGCAGGTCGTCGACGCGCTGCTGACCTACTCCCGCTACGCGGTGCCCCACTCGTTGCTGGTCGACGTCGCCGAGTTGATGGCTCGCTTTGGTCGTCTGCGCCTGGAGAAGCACCCGGTTCAGGGCCTCATCCTGAGTTCGAACGACCGGGCCGTCTTCGAGGAAGTGCTGCGAAGCAAGCGCATCGCCGGGATGCTGGGTGACCGCATCGACAACCACACCGTGGCCGTCCATCCCAGCGAGCGCGGGGCACTCAAGCAGGCGCTGTTGAAGTTGGGATGGCCGGCCGAGGATCTTGCCGGCTACGTCGACGGGGAGGCGCACGCCATCGCGTTGCGCGAGGACGACTGGCACCTGCGCGACTACCAACGCCACGCCGCCGACGCCTTCTGGGAGGGCGGTTCGGGAGTGGTGGTCCTGCCGTGCGGTGCGGGCAAGACGATCGTGGGCGCGGCTGCGATGGCACACTCCCAGGCCACCACGTTGATCCTGGTCACCAACACCGTCAGCGCACGTCAATGGCGTGCCGAGTTGTTGCGGCGCACCAGTCTCACCGAGGACGAGATCGGCGAATACAGCGGTCAGGTCAAGCAGGTCCGTCCGGTCACGATCGCCACCTATCAGGTGATGACCACCCGTCGGGGCGGGGCCTACGCCCACCTAGATCTTCTCGATGCGCGTGACTGGGGTTTGATCATCTACGACGAAGTGCACCTGCTTCCGGCCCCGATCTTCCGCATGACCGCCGACATGCAGGCCCGCCGCCGTCTCGGGCTGACCGCCACCCTCGTTCGCGAGGACGGCCGCGAGGGCGACGTCTTCAGTTTGATCGGCCCCAAGCGGTTCGATGCTCCCTGGAAGGACATCGAGGCGCAGGGCTGGATCGCCCCTGCCGACTGCGTCGAAGTGCGGATCACGCTGCCTGAGGGTGAGCGCATGGCCTACGCCACCGCCGAACCCGACCTGCGGTACCGGCTGGCCGCCTGCTCGCCGGCAAAGACCACCGTTGCCGAGCAGTTGGTCGCCAAACACGCCGGCGAACCGACCCTGGTGATCGGGCAGTACCTCGACCAACTCGACGAGATCGCCGCCGACCTCGATGCCCCCCTGATCAAGGGCGAGACCTCGGTGAAGGAGCGAGAACGCCTATTCGAGGCCTTCCGGCAGGGCGAGATCAACCTCCTGGTCGTCTCCAAAGTGGCCAACTTCTCCATCGACCTTCCCGAGGCGGCCGTGGCGATCCAGGTCTCGGGCAGCTTCGGGTCCCGTCAGGAGGAGGCGCAGCGACTGGGTCGGCTGTTGCGACCCAAGTCGGATGGACGCACCGCCCGTTTCTACGCGTTGGTGGCTCGCGACACCGTCGATGCCGAGTTCGCTCAAAACCGGCAGCGCTTCTTGGCCGAGCAGGGATACGCCTACCGGATCATCGACGCCGACGACCTGGCCACCCTCGACGAGCAGCCCTGATCGCAGCCCGACACACCGGTTAGTCGGGCTCGGCGCGCCAGAGCTTCCCGACGCCGGGCACCGGGTCGGAGTAGTCGCTCAACGCCGCGCGCTGGGCTGCGATCGTGCGCAGTGGGCCGAGGCGGAAGGTGTGCTTCTCGCGCCAGATGACCGCGAAGTCGGCGTTGTAGGAAGCCACATCGGGAGCGCTCTCGTAGACCGTGGTCATCTCGTCGGAGTACTTGCCGAGGTTGGTGAAGTTGCACGAGCCCGACACCACGATCTGGGCGTTGGGGTTGTCGATCGTGGCTCCATCGATGGTGAACCACTTGTGGTGGTCGTAGGTCAGGATCTCTTTGGTCAGCGGATCCCAGGTGCCGACCTTGCGGATCGGGATCGGTCCACGGCCGTAGCGGGCGGTCAGGCGGGCCCGCACATTGCGCGACATGATCGAGGTCTCGATCGCGATATCGCAGCCTTGGTCCCAGAGGTTGCGGACCACCGAGGAGAGCCAGATCCCTCGCTCATCGGACCAGGTGTACATCCCGAAGCGCAGTTTGGTACGCCGGGTGGTGCCGTCCGGGTTGGTCGAGAGGCACTGCACCTTGTTGAGCACACCCACGGCCGGGTCGGTCAGCTCGGTCATGGTCGGGAAGGGGAAAATCCAGGTGTGCCCCATCATGTTGTCCCACTCAATGTTGGGCACCGCCACCGGGACATCGGCGGCCAACTGGTCGAACAGCGAGTTCATCTGGCTGTAGACCTGCGGGTCCGAGACCGTCTTGGCGTGGTTCCACTGGCCGGCCACCGCCAGACGGGTCAGGTTGGCCGATCCGGTCACGACCACGTTGGGGGTGTTGGTCACGAGTGAGAAGAGGTACATCTTCATGTGCAGGTTGCCGCCGTTGCCGCGGCAGGAGTGGTCGCAGACATAGACCCAGCTTGGCTGGGTCCGATCGCGACCGATCGTGCGCCGCAGGCGCACGAAGCCTTTGGAGTAGAGGTCGTCCTTGGGGTCGACGAGGTGCGAGTCGCCGATCACCTGCACCCGGACTCCGCGGTTGCGAGCCGCAATGAGGGCATCGACCACACGTTTGACGCCGACCGAGAACGCCGCCAGGCGAATGCTCTGCCCGGGCTCGGTGCTACGGATCATCCGCCACACGTGCGTGGTGATCTGGCCCCGGTTGGTGAAGAACGGGTGGTTGAACAACAGGCCCATCGGAGGCACGTAGTGGTCGGGAGCGGGCGCAATCGTGACGCCCGGCGCCAAGGTTGCAGCCGGGTCCACCGCCAGGTTGGGGCTGGCCGCGCGGGCGGCCGCCGAGGGTGCGGTAGCGGTCGCGGGGGCGGCTTCGATCATCGCCAACGGAGCGAGAGTGGCGACTGCGCTGACGAGCGCGATTGCCGCCCGACGTCCGAGATGAACCATGGAGCTTCCCGACCTCTTCGTTCCGCGGTGAAGCTCCGGGCCCCCTCCCCATTGACGCGAGCCCCGACACACCGTCGACATGTCCTGGCCTAGTAGAACTCGCGTACGGCCCCAGGGCAAGTTGTCCCGACTTCGAAACCCATTTGTGTCTTTCCGGCCGGTCGCGATTTTCGCTGTGTCCGCGCCACTAAGCTAGCGAAGTTCCCCTCAAATTCGGCGAGGAAGTGATCTCATGGGCCTTCTCCAGCGCCCGCCACTAGGTGGCGGTCTGTCTAGACGAGTCCGCGAACTGGAGGCGGCTCTGGCGCGCTGTGAAGCTGCCGTGGCTCGGCTCGATGACGAACTGGCCGATGCCCGGGCTCAGGGCCGACGCATTGCCGATATCGCAGACGTTGTCGTGGAGGAGTTGGTCGCCCGCAGCGACGCCCCCGACGTACGTGCTCGACTGCAACCACCCGCATGAGCCCCACCGGGCCCATAGCCGGGGTTCGGATCTCCCGCGACGGGATCACCCTGCCCACGACAGTCGATGAGACCGTCGATATCCGCTTCGATGGTCGCCGCGTCTTCTCCGCGTCCCCCTCGGGAGACACTCCGTGGAAGGTCGCCTGGCCCAAGCGGCTGGTCCCCTATCTCGAGGGTTCAGCGACGATCGCGGTCGCAGCACACGTGTCCGGCACCGTCTTGGCAGAGGAAGAGCTCCGCTTCTCCACAGCCCCCGGCCGGGTCGCCGTCGTGGATCCTCAGGGCCGGCCCTTGTCGGTCGACAAGTTCGGGCATCTTGTTCGGATGTTCGACTCCCTGGGGGTCGACACCGCTGCCGACATCGTCGCCAAGGCTGACAAGATCGCCCGGGACCTGGGCGACTTCGGGGTGCCCGCTTGGGTGACCGGAGGGGCTCTCCTCGGAGCCCTGCGTACCGGGCACATGATCGGCCACGACATGGACATCGATGTCACATATGTCAGCAACTACACCGACCCGGCCGACTTCACGTTGGAGAACTACGAGCTCGAGCGGTTCCTGATCGGGCGCGGGTGGCACATGACCCGCATCCGGGTCGGGTTGATGCGGGCGCAATTCACCGATCTCGACGGCGACGAGCGGCATATCGACATCTTCGTCGGCCACTTTCGCAACGGGGCCTTCCATAGCGACCGGTTCATCGAGGCACCTTTCACCCGCGAAACCTTGCTGCCGCTGGGCACGGTGACCCTGGAGAGCCAGGAGGTGCTTGCCCCGGCCGATCCCCAAGCGCTGATGGAGGCCTCCTACGGCCCTACCTGGACCATCCCGGACCCTTCGTTCTCCTTCACTTTCACCAACGAGCGACTGCGCAAGTCCCAAGCCTGGTACGGCGTCTTTCCGCAGTTCCGCAACGCCTGGGAACGCATCCTCAGCGGTGCCTGGCGTTCAGGCCGATTCGGCCCAGCCAGCAGTTTCTCGACCTGGGTCCTCAAGATGTCCACCCAGGAAAGGCCACTGGTCGAACTCGGCTCAGGACGTGGCGCGGACTCGATGGCCTATGCCCGGGCCGGGCGACGCGTGGTGTGCTCGGACTATGTCCGGGTGGCCCTCAAGCGCACCGTCAGTGCGGCCAAGGCCGAAGGCCTGGATCTTCGCTCGGAACGATTCAACTTCTATGATTTCCGCCCGTGCCTGCGATCGACCGCCTCTCTTTGGGCTGAGTTCGCAGGACCTGCCGAGGTGGTCAGCCGAGACACCCTCGATGTGTTGGAGTCCGAAGGGCGGCTGACATTCTGGACCGTCACCCGCGGGCTGTGTCGGGGAGGCGGGCGTGCCTTCGTCGAGTTTCGGACGGCCCCCAGGAAGAGGGCCAATGCCAACCCGGCCTTCCGCCCGCTGGATCCCGAGGTCGAGGTCCGCGCCGCCCAGGAGCGCGGCGGGACCATCATCGAACGCCGCGATCACAACGGACGCACCCGCCTCATGATCGAGTTCCCGTGATCCTCACTGGGCTGGGCCTCGCTGCCCTCGTTGTGACCGTCGCGATGACCTTCACCGCCTACGCAGCCCACCGAACCGGCCACTGGGCCGTGGTCGATGTGACGTGGGGACTCGGTTTCGCTGCCATCGGCCTGGCGAACCTGGCGGCGCACCCCGGCCCGCGCGCCGTGCTCCTGGCAGTGCTGGTCGTACTCTGGGGTGGTCGCCTCGGTGCCCACCTACGACGGCGGTCCTCCGGGCTCGGCGAAGACCCGCGCTACGTGGCGCTCAAGAAGCGGCACCCCAATATGGTCACCGCCGTCCTGCTCCCCCAAGGGGCGGCGATGTGGCTGGTCGCCCTCCCGTTGACGGTTCCTCTGTGGCAGGAGCAAGCCAGGCTCGGCTGGATGGCCTGGGTCGGAGTGGCTGTGTGGCTCGTCGGGATCGCCTTCGAGGCCGTCGGTGATGCCCAGTTGTCGGCGTACAAAGCCGACCCGGGGCGCGGGCCTGTCCTGGACACCGGGCTGTGGCGCTACACCCGCCATCCCAACTACTTCGGGGATGCGTGCGTGTGGTGGGGGTTGTGGCTCATTGCCGCCGACCACGGTTGGATCTCCGCCGCCACCGTCATCTCCCCGATCGCGATGACCTTGCTTCTCAGATACGGCACCGGTGCGGCCCTGCTGGAGAAGTCGATGATGAAACGACCCAGCTACCCCGAGTACGCCGCCCGCACCTCGGTGTTCTTCCCCCGCCGGCCGGTTTCGTCGGCGAAGACGCGATAGTGGAGGTGTGCCGTGGTTGCAACCACGGCACACCTCCCGAAACCCGAGTGAAGCATCGACTCTGACAGGTCCACGCGGACTCAATGTGCCCCGGGTGGGACTCGAACCCACACTGGAAGGTGTTTAAGACCTCTGCCTCTGCCATTGGGCTACCGGGGCCAGGTGGACAACGCGAGCCAGGTGCTTCCTTGGATCGCTGCATGTCTGAACCACTCACCGCAGGCTAGCGGCTGGCTAGTCCTTCGACTCGCGGGCCCGACGGATGCGCAGCAGTTTGGCCTCGGCGATCATCTCCTCATCACGACGTCGCTTCTTGACCAGACCCCGGTCGTCGCGCAGCGGCAGTTGGACCTTCTCCTCGGCAGCTATGCCGGCATTGAGCTGCCGAGTCCTTTCGATCTCGGCGTCCAGAACGGCGCCGAAGACCAGCGCCACATTGGTGATCCACAGCCAGAGCAGGAGCACGACGACGCCCGCCAGCGCCCCATAGGTCTTGTTGTAACTGCCGACATTGGAGACGTAGAGACCGAACCCCACCGAGGCGAGCATCCACACCCCGATGGCGACAGCGGCCCCGACCGAGAGCCACCGGAATCGGGGTTGCTGGACATTGGGCGTGGCGTAGTAGAGCAGCGCCACGATCAGCACGACGACCACGGCCAGCAGCGGCCATCTGGCGATGTTCCAGGCCTGCAGCGTCGAGGCACCCAGCCCGACGCGTTGCCCGATCTCGGCCAGCACCGGACCCCCGACCACCATGATCGTCAAGGCGAGCGCAACGAGGAGGATCGAGGTCAAGGTGACCACGAGGTTCATCGGTCGCCGCTTCCAAAACGGGCGCCCCTCCCCGACCGAGTACACCTCGTTCATCACCGTCGAGAAGGCGCCGACGTAGCCCGAGGCCGACCAGACCGCCCCCACGAGCCCGGCGGCGAGCCCCCACCCGGCCGCCTGCGACCGGGTGAGTTCGGCCAGGAAGTCACTGATCGGGGCGGCGCTGTCGGCCGGCAGCACCCGGCCGAGTACGCCGTCGATGAACGCCATGACCTGAGCCGAGTCCGGCAGCAGCCCCAGCACGGAGACCAAGGCAAGCAGGGCCGGAAACAACGCCAACACCGAGTAGTAGGTCAGCCCGGCCGCCATGGTGGTGCCGTTGTCGTCACCGAACTCGACGAGAGCCCGCTTGAGTGTGGCGCCCCACGATCGGGTGGTCTTTGGCATGCAATCTCCTCGTCTCAGCCGACGAGCGACCACGCTATCCCGTCGAGAATGTCGGATTCGCTGACCAGCATGGTCGACACCGGCGTGCGTCGAAGCACCTGGTCCAAGATCAGCGCACCGGCGCCGATCACGTCGGCGCGACCCGGGTGCATGAAGCCCAACGCCCGTCGTTCCTCGACGGTCATCGCGAGCAGGACGTGGGTGGCTAGGTGCACCTTGTCGGTGTCGATGACGGCGTTGTTGAGCAGTTGTCGGTCGTAGTGAGCCAGGCCGAGCACCATGGCAGCAGTGGTGGTGATCGAGCCGGCGACGCCGATCACGGCGTTGGTCTGACTCAGGGGCACCAGGGTCTGGTCCAGGGCCGCGGCGATGTCGGCGGTCGCGGCGTCGATCTCTTCTCGGGTGGGCGGATCGCTGTGCAGGTGTCGTTCGGTGATCCGAACCGACCCGATGTCGAGGGACTGAGCGGCGGTGATGGTGCCGTCGGCGTTGCCCAGGATCAATTCGGTCGAACCACCGCCGATGTCGATGACCAGGAAGGGAGGTAGAACACCGGCCAGGACCATGCGGGTGGCGCCAGCGAAGGACAGTCGCGCCTCCTCGTCGCCGGCGACCACTTCAGGATCCACCCCGAGACGTTCGCGAACTCCGGCGGCGAAGAAGTCGGCGTTGGCGGCGTCGCGCACGGCACTGGTAGCGCACATGCGGACCGCAGTGACGGCGTGTTCGGCGATCATCTCGGCGTACTCGTCGATGGCGGCGAACGCCCGGGCTAGTGCCGCCTCGGAGAGTCGGCCAGTGGCGTCGACTCCCTCACCGAGTCGGACCATCCGGATCTCGCGGACCAGTTCGACCTGGTTGCCTCGGTGGAGGTCGGCGATCAGCAACTTGATCGTGTTGGTGCCACAATCGATCGCGGCCACCTTCACGGCGCACCCCTCTCCACGCACGGCCCACCGGCCCACCAGTCCCCGAGAAGGTCGAGGACCTCGTCGCCCAGAGGGTTGACCCCTCGGCCCTGCGCCAACGCCTGACCGGCCAGCACATGGAGGCACTTGACCCGGTCGGGCATCCCACCAGCGGAGATCCCCTCGATCTCGGGTACGTCGCCCAACGCCGCCCGGGCGGCGAGGTAGGCCGTGTGGGCCCGCCGATAAGACGCCGCCAACTCTTCGTCCTCGGCCAGCCGTTGGGCCATCTGCGCCATCAGTCCCGACGCCTCCAGGGTCCCGATCGCCGACGTCGCCTTGGGGCAGGTCAGATAGAACGTCGTCGGGAAGGGGGTGCCGTCGGGCAACCTCGGTTCGGTCGTGACCACATCGGGGTTGCCGCACGGGCAGCGATGACCGATCTCGTGGATACCCCGCGGCGGCCGGGCCAACTGGGCTGCGACAGCCGCCTCGTCGCTCGGGTCGATCACGGCTTCTTGGGGGTGATCTTGGTGGCCGGTTCACTCACCTTGGGCGGGTGGTCGGCCGCGCGCATGCTGTCGTAGAGCGTGGTCCACACCGGCGTGTGGATCAGCGGGACGACCGCGCCGGGGTCGCCCAAGGAATCGCTGCTACCCACGGGCTTCCCGTCGCGCCCGATCACCTGGTAGGCCACCTCTCCAGGCAGCACCCAGCCGAGGCGGCCACGGGCCTGGGCCTCCACGAAGGCGGCATCGGTCCAGCGAGTCTTCTCTCGCTGCAACGTGGCGATGTTGGCCTTGGCCGCCGCGATCCGAGCACGGGTGTCGGCGATGTGGGCGCGCTGGTTGAGGTAGGCCCGCATCGAGGAGGCGTAGGAGATCAGCAGCACAGCCATGACCAAGAACACGACCGCCGATCGGCTGGTCAGGCGGGTCTTGCGACGCTCGGCGGCCGTGGGGGTCTGTTGGCGTCCCGGCGACCGGGACACCGGTGGCCGCGCGGCCGGACGCTGGGCCGGACGCCGGGCATCGCGCCTCGGCGTACGTCGAGCGTCCGGACCGGCCATGATGATCGTTCGGCTCAGCCTGCGAAGCGCGGGAACGCACCCGCGCCTGCGTAGCGGGCCGCCTCGCCGAGTTCCTCTTCGATGCGCAGCAACTGGTTGTACTTGGCCACTCGCTCCGAGCGCGCCGGGGCACCCGTCTTGATCTGGCCACAGTTGGTCGCGACGGCGAGGTCGGCGATGGTGACGTCCTCGGTCTCGCCCGAGCGGTGGCTCATCATGCAGCGGTAGCCGTTGCGGTGGGCCAGATCGACGGAGTCGAGGGTCTCGGTGAGGGAGCCGATCTGGTTGACCTTGACCAGAAGCGCGTTGGCCTGACCGCCGGTGATTCCGCGCTGGAGACGCTCCACGTTGGTGACGAAGAGGTCGTCGCCAACCAGTTGGACGCGCTGGCCCAGCCGCTCGGTGATGGCCTTCCAGCCGTCCCAGTCCTCTTCGTCCAGCGGGTCCTCGATCGAGACCAGCGGGTAGGCGTCGACGAGTTCGGCGTAGTAGTCCACCATCTCGGCAGCAGTCTTGGTGGCGCCTTCGAACTGGTAGCCGCCGTCGTTGTGGAACTCCGAGGCGGCCACGTCGAGGGCCAGGGCGATGTCGGCACCGGGTTCGTAGCCGGCAGCCTTGATCGCCTCCAGGATCAGGTCGAGGGCGGCCCGGTTGGACTCCAGGTTGGGCGCGAACCCGCCCTCGTCACCCAGACCGGTGGCCAGGCCCTTCTTCTTCAGCACCGACTTCAACTGGTGGTAGACCTCAGCGCCCATCTGAAGGGCCTCGCGGAACGTGGCTGCCCCGATGGGGGCGATCATGAATTCTTGGATGTCGACGTTGGAGTCGGCGTGCGAACCACCGTTGAGGATGTTCATCATCGGGACCGGCAACAGGTGCGCGTTGGGGCCGCCGACGTAGCGGAACAACGGCAGGTCGGCACTGACTGCGGCCGCTTGGGCCAGGGCCAGAGAGACCCCGAGGATGGCGTTGGCGCCGAGGTTCGCCTTGTTGGGGGTGCCGTCCAGGGCCAGCATGATCTGGTCGACGGCACGCTGGTCGGAAGACTCCTCACCTTCCAACTCAGGAGCGATGGTCTCGATCACCGCCTGGACGGCCTTGGTTGTGCCCTTGCCGAGGTAGCGGGGCTCGTCATCGCGCAGTTCCACCGCCTCGAAGGCACCGGTCGACGCACCGCTGGGGACCGCTGCTCGGCCGACCGAGCCGTCCTCCAACAACACCTCCACCTCAACGGTCGGGTTGCCTCGGGAATCGAGGATCTCGCGGGCGTGAATGAACTCAATGAGGGCCACGGCACTTGCTCCTGTAGGGGGTGGCGGGGATGCCCACCCAGCCTAACCACCCCACTGCGTACCGGCAGGTGCGACCTGCCGCTGAGGACCGGCTAGTGACTCTCGGGATCGAACAGAGCCTCGATGGTCAGGTCGAAGTACCTCGCCAACGAGAACGCGACCGGGAGGCTCGGGTCATATTTGCCGGTCTCGATGGCGTTGACCGACTGCCGGGACAGCCCGACCGCATCGGCGAGGGCAGCCTGACTGACACCTCGTTCGGCCCGGAGCTCGCGCAGCCGGTTCTTCACCAGCGTCCAGCCAATCCCGAGGTCAGCCCCCACACGGTCATCCCCGCGCCGAAGACGATCCAGTGCCCCATCGGCACGACGAGCCCAGCCACGGCGAGCCACCCCAGGGTGATCGAGGCCAGCATCGCGGTTGCGAACCCGGCCGACAGGCCCAGCAACTGCAGATGGCGTTGATACTCATCGCTGCGCCGCATGTGGCGCACCAAGGCGACGACTAGGCCGATGCTCGGCAGCACCGGAACCAAGGCCCACCAATAGCGAGCCGAACTGTCACCGTCGAGGCCGCCCCACCTGCTGACGACCAACGTCGCCACGACGTACGCCGCCATGCTGATCCCGAACTCGACCCCATAGGCGCGAGAGCGCTGTTGGTCTCCCAGAGACTTGTCAAGTTTGCTTGTCATATGTCAATGGTGCTTGACATCGCAACGGCTGTCAAGCGACCTTGACAACTCAGTGGCATGATCATTCCGGCCCGGATCCCCGAGGTTCCTCCACCCGCGACCGCACCGCGCGGCGCAGTTCCTGCTCCAGGTCGAGCCCGGCCGCATGGGCCTCCAGGGCCAGCGCCAACAGACGCTCCCCCATCGTGTCGCCGTCGGCGGCGAGAGGCGCGCCAGCGCGTTGAGCCCGATCGATCACCTTGTCGGCATACAACAGCGCCGGCAACGAAGCCGGGATCCCC
>CALMLL010000089.1 GCA_937868075.1 uncultured Marmoricola sp.
GCGATCTTCCACCTGCTCACCCACGGCTTCTTCAAGGCCAACATGTTCCTCGGCGCAGGATCGGTCATGCATGGCATGAACGACGACGTGAACATGCGCCACTACGGCGCGCTGCGCAAGGCCATGCCGGTCACGTTCTTGACCTTCGCGATGGGCTACCTGGCCATCCTCGGGGTGCCGCCCTTCTCCGGGTTCTTCTCCAAGGACAAGATCATCGAGACCGCGTTCGCGACCAACTGGATCGCCGGACTCTGTGCGCTCATCGGTGCCGGGATCACCGGTTTCTACATGACCCGGATGATGCTGCTGACCTACTTCACCAGCAAGCGCTGGGACGCCGACGTACACCCCCATGAGTCGCCGAAGACGATGACGGTCCCGTTGATGGTGCTTGCCGCGCTGTCGCTCCTCGGCGGCGTGTTCCTGCTCAACAACTGGATCGTCGACTGGCTCATGCCGGTCGTCGGTGAGCACGGCGAGGAGCACCTTCCGGTCTCCCCGATCCTGATGAGCGTGCTGATCTTGGTGGTGGTCGGGATCGGAGTGTTCGTGGCCTGGACCCTGCTGGGCAACGTCGATGTGCCCCGTGAGGCCCCCGGGAACGTCAGCGTATGGACCAAGGCGGCCCGGGCCGACCTCTACGGCGATGCGTTCAACGAGATCGCGTTGATGGAACCCGGTGACGCGCTGGTGCGTGGTCTGGTCGCTTTCGACAACACCGTGGTCGACGGGGCGGTCGCCGGCACGGCCAGATCGTTCGGCTCGGCGTCCGGCGTGCTGCGACTGTTGCAGAACGGCTTCGTCCGCTCCTATGCCCTCTCCTTGCTCGGTGGCGCCGCTCTCGTGGTGCTCGCTCTCCTGGTGGTGACTCTCTGATGGCCCCTTGGCTGACCATCCTGATCCTGGTTCCGCTCGTCGGTGCGGTGGCCCTCGCGCTGCTGCCCGGCAAGCCCGGGTCGGGGTTGCCGCGGCAGTTCGCCCTCGGCGTCTCGCTGCTCACCCTCGTCCTGACCATCGTGGTGGCTGCCGGGTTCGACGCCGGCGGCGGCTTCCAGTACGTCGAGGACCACACCTGGATCCGTAGTTTCGGAGCCCACTACGCCTTGGGCGTCGATGGGATCGGACTGTCCCTGGTGGTGCTGACCGCCCTGCTGGCTCCTGTGGTGATGCTGGCCTCCTGGAACGACGGTGACGCCCTGACCGGCGCCGCGGCTGGCCTGCGTCCGGAGCCACGTTGGTCCTCGCGGGCCTTCTTCGCCTGGATGTTGGCGCTGGAAGGTCTGGCGATCGGCGTCTTCGCGGCCACCGATCTGGTGCTCTTCTACGTCTTCTTCGAAGCGACCCTGATCCCGATCTACTTCCTCGTCGCCGGCTGGGGCGGGCACGATCGATCCCGCGCCGCGCTGAAGTTCTTGATCTACTCCCTCGTTGGGGGACTGATCATGCTCGCCTCGGTGGTGGGGCTCTACGTCCAGTCGGCCAAGGCCGGTCCGCCGTCGTACCTGATCAGCGACCTGGCCAACCTCGACATCTCCACCAACGCCGGGCGCTGGTTGTTCGCCGGCTTCTTCATCGCCTTCGCGATCAAGGCCCCGATGTTCCCGGTGCACACCTGGCTGCCCGACACCACTGAGCAGGCCACCCCCGGCACGTCCGTGCTGCTGGTCAGCATCCTGGACAAGATCGGCACCTTCGGCATGATCCGGTTCTGCCTGGGCATCTTCCCGGAGGCCTCCACCTGGGCGACCCCCTTCGTGATCGTGCTGGCGCTGATCAGCATCATCTACGGCGCCCTGGTTGCGATCGGCCAGAACAACATCTCCCGCCTGATCGCGTTCACCTCGGTCAGCCACTTCGGCCTCATCGTCCTGGGCATCTTCGTGATGAACCCGCAGGGCCAGGTGGGCGCCAACCTCTACATGTTCAACCACGGCCTCTCCACGGCGGCGCTGTTCCTGGTCACCGGGTTCTTGATCACCCGCCGCGGTTCGGCACTGATCAGCGACTTCGGTGGCGTCGAGAAGGTGGCACCGGTCCTGGCCGGCCTGCTGCTCGTCAGTGGCCTGTCCTCGCTGTCGCTGCCCGGCCTGTCGCCGTTCGTCTCGGAGTTCCTGGTCCTGGTGGGCGCCTTCAAGTACTCCGCGTGGGTGGCTGCGTTGGCCGTGCCCGCCATCGTGCTGGCCGCGCTCTACATCCTGTTGATGTACCAGCGCACCATGACCGGTCCGTTGCGCGAGCACAGCGCATCGATCACCGACCTGGTGCCGCGTGAGGTGCTGGCCATCGCCCCGGTGATGGTGCTGATCGTGCTGCTCGGGTTCTGGCCCAAACCGTTGACCACTGTGCTCAATCCGGCCGTGGACGCCACGTTGTCCCATGTCGGGGTGAGCCCGGCCGCACCTGCGGTCGACGCCACAGAAGGGAGCCAGCAGTGAACGGCTTCACCGCGCCGAGCATCGAATACGCACTGCTCGCGCCGTTCTTGATCGTGGTCGGCGCCGCCGTCCTCGGCGTACTCGTGGAAGCGGTGGCACCCCGCCGTTCGCGCTACTGGATCCAGTTCCTGATTGCGATCCTCGGCCTGGCCGCCGCGTTGGTGAGCACCCTGACCACGGTCGCCGGTCGCCTCGGTGACCAGCCCAAGGGCACGGGCGGCGTGATCGCGGCCATGGGTGCGCTCGCGATCGACGGCCCCACCGTCTTCACGTGGGGACTGCTGTTGATCCTGGGCATCCTGGGCCTGCTGCTCTTCGCCGAGCGCGGCCTCGAAGGCGGCGTGACCTCATTTGCCGGCCAGGCATCGGCGTTGCCCGGCACCGAGGCCGAGCGGCTCGCTTCGGCCCAGGGCCTGGAGCACACCGAGACCTTCCCGCTGCTGATGACTGCGGTCTCCGGCATGATGCTCTTCCCCGCTGCCAACGACCTGCTCACGCTCTTCGTGGCCCTTGAGGTGTTCTCGCTTCCGCTCTACCTCCTGTGTGGCCTCGCCCGGCGGCGTCGCCTCCTGAGCCAAGAAGCGGCGCTGAAGTACTTCCTACTGGGTGCCTTCGCCTCGGCGTTCCTGGTCTACGGCATCGCCCTGACCTACGGGTACGCCGGTTCGATGGGCTATGCCCAGATCGCCGAAGCCGTGGGCAGCCGGACCAGTGGTCACGGTCTGCTCTTGGCCGGCATCGGCCTGATCGCGGTCTCGATGCTCTTCAAGATCGGTGCCGCCCCCTTCCACGCCTGGACCCCGGACGTGTACCAGGGTGCTCCCACCGCGGTGACCGGCTTCATGGCCTCCCTGACCAAGGTGGCTGCCTTCGGCGCCCTGCTGCGAATCTTCTACGTCGCCTTCGGCGGGGCCCGTTGGGACTGGCTGCCGCTGTTCTACGTGATCGCCATCTTGACGATGGTCGTGGGCTCGGTGCTGGCGCTCTCGCAGTCCGACATCAAGCGGTTGCTGGCCTACTCATCGATCGCCCACGCCGGCTTCCTCCTGGTCGGGTTCCTGGGCGCCCGGTCGCTGGCCGCCAGCGGCACCAACGACGTCAACGCCGTGCAGGCGGTGTTGTTCTACCTGGTGACCTACGGCTTCATGACCATGGCCGCCTTCGCGATCGTGACCCTGGTCCGCGACTCCAGTGGCGAGACCACGGCGCTGTCCTCCTGGGCCGGTCTGGGCAAGGAGTCGCCGGTTGTGGCCGGGCTCTTCGCGTTCCTTCTGCTGGCCATGGCCGGGATCCCGCTGACCAGCGGTTTCATGGGCAAGTTGGCGGTGTTCACGGCGGCGTACCGTGGCGGGGCCGGGTTCGCGGTCGTGGCCGCGGTTCTGGTCTCGGCGGTGGCAGCGGTGTTCTATATCCGACTCATCGTGCTGATGTTCTTCACCGAGCGCACCGGTGACGGCCCGAGCGTGGCCACGCCGAGTTGGATGACGACCACCGTGATCGCGGTCGGAACTGCGATGACACTCATCCTCGGTCTGGTGCCGGGCCCGTTGCTGGAGATGCTGGGCAGGGTGGCAGCATTCATCCGATGAGTTCACCGGCACCGACTTCTCCCGACTCCTCCCTGGCGTTGCCAGTCGTGGACGTTGTCCTTGCGCAACGTCTTCGGGCCCGCATGGGTGAGGTGGAGGAGGCGCTGGCCGGGCACGTGCAGAGCGAAGCAGGATTCGTCACGGCCGCGGCCCAACACCTGATGCGTGCTGGCGGAAAGCGCATCCGGCCGCTTCTTGTGCTCCTGGCTGCCGAGACTGGCAGCGGCATGGGCTCTGGTGATGACGACGTGCTGACCGCGGCTTGCGTCGTGGAACTGACCCACCTGGCATCGCTGTATCACGACGACGTCATGGACGAAGCGCAGTTGCGTCGCGGTGCCGCGTCGGCCAACGCTCGCTGGGACAACCACGTCGCGATCCTCACCGGGGACTTCTTGTTCTCCAAGTCCTCCGAACTCACCGCGGAGTTGGGCGCCGACGCAGTCCGTATCCAGGCCCAGACCTTCACCAGATTGGTCGAGGGCCAGATCCTGGAGACCCTCGGCCCGGTCGACGGGGCCGACCCGCTGGAGCACTACCTGCGCGTGGTGGCCGGCAAGACCGGGTCCCTGATTGCCACGTCGGCCCTCTATGGCGCTCGCTTCTCCGGTGCGCCCCTGGAGATCGAGGAGGCATTGCGCGACTACGGGGAGAAGGTCGGCGTGGCCTTCCAGTTGGCCGATGACATCCTCGATATCGCATCCGAGTCCGCCGACTCGGGCAAGACGCCGGGGACCGACCTTCGTGAGGGAGTCGCGACCTTGCCGGTGCTGATCGCGTTGCGTGACGAACCAGCCGAGTCCCGCCTCCGCGCGCTGGTGTCCGGCCCGATCACCGATGAGGCCGAGGCGCAGGAGGCGCTCGGACTCCTGCGAGCCCACCCGGCGATGACCGAGGCTCGGGCCTATGTGCAGAACCTTGCGGCCGAGGCCAAGGCGTTGCTCAAGGTCCTCCCAGAGGGGCCAGTCCGGCAAGCGCTCGACACGTTCGCCGACCTGATCTCGGATCGGTCGACCTAGCTCGACTCACTTCAGGCGACGACCGCGGTCAACATCCGTCGGTGATGGTTGAGGGCTTCGATGGTGAAGATGACCAGCGCTACCCACAGCACGATGAAACCGATCCAGCGCAGGTGACTCATCGGCTCGTGGAACGTCACAAGCCCGATCAGGAACTGGATCACCGGGGCGAGGTACTGCAACAACCCCAGTGACGACAGCGGCACCCGGATCGCGGCCGCCCCGAACAGGAGCAGGGGGATGGCGGTGGCCAGGCCGGTGCTGGCCAGCAGCACAGCGTGGGTGCTGCCATGCGCGCCGAACGACATCTGAGCCGACAGCCCCAGATAGAGGAGGTAGCCCCACGCCAGGGGAGCCAGCAGACTGGTTTCGAAGGTCAGGCTCTCGATCGCCTCGACCGCGGCCTTCTTCTTGGCCAATCCGTAGAGCGCGAACGAGAAGGCCAGCACCAGGGCCACCCACGGTGGATGTCCGTAGTCCCAGGTCAAGATCAGCACCGCCACGAAGGCGACCCCCACGGCGAGCCATTGCACGCGGCGCAGGCGCTCACCGAGGAGGAAGACCCCCATGAGCACATTCACCAGTGGATTGATGAAATAGCCCAGGGCCGTTTCGACGACTCGGCCGTTGTTGACGCCCCAGATGTAGGTGCCCCAGTTGACCGCGACCAGCGCGGCGGCAACCGCCAAGATCATCGAGGTACGCCGGTCGGCCCAGATCGCTTTGAACTGGGGGATCCGCCGCGTGGCCACCAACAGGAATCCCATGACCAGCACCGACCAGGCGATCCGATGCGCAAGGATCTCCAGGGCGCTGGCTGGTTGCAGGAGGGCCCAATAGAGCGGGAAGAGTCCCCAGATCAGGTAGGCCGCGAACCCATAGATCAGACCCTGTTGGGTGGAACTGCGGGTTGTCACCTGAGCAGACTAGAGTCCGGGGTCTCAGCGTGACGCACCGCCCACCAGCAAGCGAACCACGGACAGTGAAGGAGGGCGTCGATGGCCCAGTCAGTCAGCATGGAACGCAGTCGGATCATCCCGGCCGCGGCCCGGGACATCTACCCCTTGATCGCCGACTTCCACCGGTGGACCCAATGGTCGCCGTGGGAGAAGTTGGACGCCGACCTGGAGCGCACCTACGCCGGCGCCGAGTCGGGCGTCGGGGCGCGCTATGGGTGGGCAGGCAAGAAGGCCGGTTCCGGGACCATGGAGATCGTGGCGACCGACCCCGATCGCCGCGTCGATATCGCGCTGGCCTTCCTCAAGCCGTTCCCGGCCAAGAACCTCACCGTCTTCGCCCTCGAACCGGTCGATGGTGGCACCAAGGTCACCTGGCGGATGACCGGGGACCAGGGGCTGGTGACGCGGGTCTTCTTCAAACTCTTCAACGTGGAGAAGGGGATCACCCGCGATTTCGACGAGGGTCTGGAGAGTTTGGCGCGGGCGGTCGGGCCGGACGGCGCTTAGACGACCGTCCAGGTGTCGCCGGCACCGAGAAGCCCGGCCAGCGCGGCCACGTCGTCGGCCTGGCCCTCGCGGCTCCGGTTGACCTGATCGCGGGCGAGGTCGTCGTACGTCGGGCGGGCGACGTCGCGGAAGATGCCGATCGGCGCGCGGTGCAGCACCCCGGCATCGGTGAGTCGCGAGAGCGCGAACGCCGTGGTCGGGTCGTCGTGGTGGGCGTCGTGCACCAGCAACTGGGTCTCATCGGTGACGTCGGTGACGACCTTGACGCCGCCGGTCTCGAGATCGCGAGCGACCCCAGAGGAACTGCCGAAACGGATCGGCTGACCCTGCTCCAGCGAGATCACTGCTTCGGCCTTGGTGTCGGGTGACTTGATCGCCTCGAACGCGCCGTCATTGAAGATCGGGCAGTTCTGGTAGATCTCCACCAGCGCGGTGCCGCGGTGAGCGGCCGCAGCGGCCAGCACCGAGGTGAGATGGCGCCGGTCGGAGTCGACGGTGCGCGCCACGAACGTGGCCTCGGCGCCCAGCGCCAACGACACCGGGTTGAACGGGTGGTCGACCGATCCCATTGGGGTGGACTTGGTGACCTTGCCGGTCTCGGACGTGGGGGAGTACTGGCCCTTCGT
>CALMLL010000090.1 GCA_937868075.1 uncultured Marmoricola sp.
CGTCGGCGTACGACCGATCAGTCCAGACAGGTGCGCTTGGGCTCGGGGAGGTCCTGAGTCAACGGGCCCTTGGCACGCAGGCCGGAGAAGCGCTGCCCCAAGATCACATCGACACCGGGTCCGAGCGGATCCTGGACCACGATCACGCGGGCCTTCTGCTTGAACTGCTTGGCGACCAGGAGCGCGGTCGGGTCGTTCTCGGTGGTGGTCCACACCTCGACCTTGCGGACCTGGGTGCCGTCGGGGGCGTTGCCCGTGTTGCCGGGCTTGAAGCCCAGCTTGGTGAAGCGCTGCATCGTGGCTCCGGCCAGGCCGGACCGGCTGGAGTTGTTGTAGACGCTGACTGCGATCTCAGATCGCTTCACCGACTTCTTGACCTTGTAGGTCTGGCACTGGGCGATCGGACCACCGAGGTCGGGCAGTTTGGCGGTCGTCTGCTTCCAGCCCCACGTCGCCATCAGCGCCAGGATCACCACGAGGCTGGTCATAGTGAGCGCGGTGCGCAGTTTGGAGGTCATGGCACCTCGTGCACCCGGGCGTGCAACACCTGCCGTTGTGCCAGCGCAGCGCGCAACGCACGGTGGAGCCCGTCTTCGAGGTAGAGGTCGCCGCGCCAGGCGACCACGTGGGCGAACAGGTCGCCGTAGTAGGTGGAGTCCTCGTCGAGCAGCGCAGCCAGCTGGAGGGTGTCCTTGGTGGTGACCAACTGGTCCAGGCGCACGGTTCGCGGGGGGATCTTGGCCCAATCGCGCGGCTGGAGGTCGTGGGCCGGATACGGCCGGCCATCGCCCACGCGCTTGAAGATCACGGCGTCATCATATGTGGAGGCTGCGCCTGGCCCGACCGCTCGCACCGGAGCCGCCCGGGCGCACACGGGCGCTACTAGTGTGTGCCCCATGACCGAGCAGTCCCCTGAAGCCACCCCTGCGGCCACTCCCCAAGACCCGATCGCCGCAGCCGTCGCGCCCGGCTACGCCTTCCAGGGCCCCGCCCTCGAACTCGGTGGCCTGATGCTGAACGCCAACGATCTCTCCGACGTCCACATCCGGATCCCGCTGGGGATGCTCAACCGTCACGGGCTCGTGGCCGGCGCCACCGGAACCGGCAAGACCAAGACGTTGCAGTTGCTGGCCGAACAACTCAGCGCCAACGGGGTTCCGGTCTTCGCCGCCGACATCAAGGGCGACCTGTCCGGGCTTTCGCTGCCCGGTGCCGGCGGAGAGAAGATCACCGCGCGGGCAGCCTCTGTCGGCCAGACGTGGACGGCGACCGGTTTCCCGACCGAGTTCTTCGCCCTCGGCGGCCAAGGGATCGGCACCCCGCTGCGGGTGACCATGTCCGCCTTCGGGCCCACGCTGCTGGCGAAGGTCCTGGGGCTCAACGACACCCAGGAGTCCTCGCTGGGCCTGGTGTTCCACTACGCCGACCAAGCCGGACTCCCGCTACTCGACCTGGCCGACCTGCGCGCGGTCGTTCAGTTCCTCGGCTCCGACGAGGGCAAGGCGGATCTGAAGAACCTCGGTGGACTCTCCAGCGCCACCGCTGGCGTCATCCTGCGGGAACTGATCTCGTTCGAATCCCAGGGCGCCGACGTCTTCTTCGGCGAGCCCGAGTTCGACACCCGCGACTTCCTGCGGACGACCGCCGACGGCAAAGGCATCATCAATCTCGTCGAACTGCCCAACCTGCAGGACCGCCCGGCCCTCTTCTCGACCTTCTTGATGTGGCTGCTGGCCGACCTGTTCCACGACCTCCCCGAGGTCGGCGACATCGACAAGCCCAAGTTGGTGTTCTTCTTCGACGAAGCGCATCTGCTCTTCAACGACGCCTCCAAGGCATTTCTCGACGCGATCGCCCAAACGGTTCGGCTGATCCGCTCCAAGGGGGTCGGGGTCTTCTTCGTGACCCAGTCGCCCACCGACGTACCCGACGACGTGTTGGCACAACTCGGCTCCCGGGTCCAGCACCAACTGCGTGCGGCCACCCCCAACGACGCGAAGGCCCTCAAGCAGACTGTCAACACCTACCCGATCTCCTCCTACCCCGACCTGGCCCAGGTGATCTTGAGCCTCGGGATCGGCGAGGCGATCATCACGGTGATGAACGAGCGGGGCGCACCGACCCCTGTGGCCTGGACCCGCCTTCGGGCGCCGGAGTCGCTGATGGAGGCGGCGCCAGCCGACGGGATGCAGGCCGCGGTCAACGCCTCCCCCCTCCATCCCAAGTACGCCGAGGGCATCGACCGCGAGTCGGCCCGGGAGAAGTTGGCCGCCAAACTCGAGGCCGGTGCCAAGGCCGCCAAGGCCGAAGCCGAAGCCAAGATCGCGGCCAAGCAGGCCGCCGTGAAGAAGGCGACCGCGAAGGCCAAGAAGGACGACGGTGGGATCGTGGCTGATGTGGTGAAGTCCTCCGCGTTCAAGGACTTCATGCGCACAGCGGCCCGTGAGGTCGTGCGCGGGATGTTCAACACGAGTCGGCGCCGATGACCTCGCTGATCGAGGACATCGAGGCGATCAAGGCGCTCAAGTACCGCTACACCCGCTGCCTCGACCTCAAACTCTGGGACGAGTTCACCGACTGCATGACCCCCGACTGCTCGGCCGACTACGCGGGACTGGTCTTCGCCGATCGCGCCGCCCTGGTCGAGTACATGAGCACCAACATGGGTCCCGGGCTGATCTCGATGCACCACGTGCACCATCCCGAGATCAGCGTCGACGGGGACGTCGCGACCGGCATCTGGTACCTCGAGGACAAGGTCATCGTGCCCGGGTTCGACTTCGCGCTCGAGGGGGCTGCGTTCTATGAGGACCGCTATGTCCGCACCCCGGCCGGATGGAAGATCGCGCGCACCGGCTACCGGCGCACCTATGAGGCGAGTTGGTCGCTCAAAGACCTCGCCTCCTACAAGTTCACCGTCGGCACGGCGTACGACGCCTAGCCCCTTCCCAGCAGCACTCCCGACACCTACCCTCACCCCGTGAGCGCATCGGCCAATCCCGCAACCGTGCCGATCCCGGCTGCCGATCAGACCTGGCTGCACATGGATCGGGCCAACAACCTCATGCACGTGCATGGCCTGATGCGCTTTGCCGAGACCCCTGACTGGGACGCCGTGCGCGCGGTCGTCCAGGAGCGTCTGGTCGACAAGTTCCCGGTGTTTTCGATGCGGCCGCGCAAGAGTGCCGACGGGTGGGTCTGGGAGAAGGATCCCGACTTCGATCTGGACCGTCACGTCCATCACGTGAGGATGCCCGAGGGGCACGGGATCGAGCAGTTGCGCGAGCACGTGTCCAAGGGCTTCGCCGAGGCGTTGACCTCGGACAAGGCACTCTGGGAGGTCGACCTCATCGAGGGTGTCGAAGGCCCCGACGGGGAGGTCTCCTCCTATGTCTTCACCCGCTTCCACCACGCGATGGCCGACGGCATCCGCACGGTGCAGCTGCTGCTGAGTCTGTGCGACATCGAGGCCAAGGGCGAGGGTGACGCGCAACCGCCCAAGGTAGGGCGTTCACTGGCTGGCGGGCCCTCCCTGGGCGCGGCGCTGCGGCGTACGACGAAGGACGTGGCCGACCTGGCCGTGGGAGTCAGCAGCGGGCTGCTGCGACTGCCGGTGGAGATGCTCAAACCCAAGGGGTTCTACAAGAGTCTCGACCTGGCGGTCCATCCGAGTCGGCTGATCGACCTGGTCGCCGGGTTGGCCGATGAGTCCAACGCGACGGTCAACACCCTGGCCGAGACCGCGCGCCTGGCCTTCGCCCCCCGCAGTGTCGAGACCTCGTGGAGCGGCACGCCCGGGGTGGAGAAGCGGGTGGACTGGGTGACCGACCTGCCGTTGAAGCAGGTCAAGTCGATCGGTCGCCGCCACGACGCGACGGTCAACGACGTGTTGCTGGCCACGGTGTCGCGGGCGCTGAGCCGCTACCTCATGGAACACGGACGCATGGTCGATGAGATCTCGTGGCTGGTGCCGGTCTCGCTGCAACCGATGGATTCGAACCTGCCGGAGTCGTTGGGCAACCACTTCTCGTTGGTTTTCTTGCCGATGCCGTTGGGCATCGAGTCGCCGACCGAACTCTTCGCAGCACTGCGAAGCCGGATGAACCGCATCAAGAACTCCGCCGAGCCGGTCGTGTCGTTCGGCCTGCAATGGCTGGTGGCCGAGTCGCCCCAGATCGTGGCGTCGCGGCTGACCAACCTGTTCGCCAACAAGGGAGTCGGGGTGTTGACCAATGTCCCGGGTCCCAAGGCCCCCATGTCGCTGGCCGGCACCCCGATCACCTCGGTGCTGGGTTGGGCGCCCACCTCGGGCGACCAACCGCTGTCGTTGTGCATCTTCTCCTACAACGGCCAGGTGTCGATGGGCATCGCCGCCGACGGCGGTCTCATCCCCGACCCTGGGCGGATCGCAGACCTGATCCGCGAGGAGTTCGAGGTGCTGGCCGCTTCGGCCTGAGTGCATCGGCCTGGGTGCGTCGGCCTGGGTGCGCTGGTTGAGTACGCCGACGGCGTACCCCCGGAGTCAGGCGGCGGGGGAATCGCTGGAGTGGCGACCCACGAGCCGTAGCGGGGCCGTCCAATGATCACGCAGCGGTCCGACCTGACGGCCCTGCCGAGCCCAGGCGGTGAGGAGGTAGTCGGAGGCCGCCAGTGTGCCGCGCCAGGAGTCTTGGGCCGACTCGCGGTCGGTGTCGTGGAGGAGCACGGTGCCACCGGGGCGGAGCACCCGGTTGACCTTGCGCACGATCGAGGTCGGGGTCGCTCTCGGTGACCAGTCCCGCCCCCACGTCGACCAGAGCACGGTCTGCAGGCCGACTCGACGGGCGGACCACAGTGCCTCAGTGGTGAGCACTCCGAAGGGCGGGCGATACCACCGGACATAGTCCTCGCCGAGGTCCTCCAGCAGTTCGCGGGTCTGGGCCAGGTCGGCGGCGAGCTGGCCTGGCGGACTGAGCGGAGAAGCGGTGTGGGTCCATCCGTGGACGGCAAGTTCGTGGCCCTCCTTGGCCATCCGTCGCACAAGGTCCGGGTAGGTGGTGGCGTGCTCCCCGACGAGGAAGAAGGTTGCCCGCACGTTGTGACGGGCCAACAGATCGAGGAACTGCGGGGTTGAGCGTGGATCGGGCCCATCGTCATAGGTCAAGGCGATGTGGCCGTTGTTGCTGATCCCGCTCAGTGCGGGCGCCAGCACTCTCCTCAGGGGTGTGATCGAGGTGAGTGCCGGCGCCCACTGCAGCGCGGCGATCACGCCTGTCGCTGCGGTCCCCCAACGCATCGGTCTGGTCATGCCGACAGCGCCACTGGGGTGAAGAGGGCGTTGGCGACCGACGGTTGGGTGGGCAGATACAACCGGGCGGCCCTGAGTGCGTTGGTCAGGGCCTGGGGAAGTTCATCTCTGGTGCGGGCCCACGGGGTCAGCCCAGCGGCTTCGAGAGCCTGCGCGTTGGTCTCGCCGTGGCCAGGAAGGCAGCGGTAGGTGATGGTCGGCACGCCGACCCCGCGAGCCTCCAACGTCGTCATCCCGCCGGCGTTCTGGACCACAACGTCGACGCACGAGAGCAGCTCTGGCACGTCTTCGACCCAACCGAGGGCCCGGATCCCGTCCCGTTCGAGACGTCGACGGAGGCGGTCGTTGCTGCCGCACATGACGATCGGAGCGGCCACGCCCGTGGCGGCGATGTCCTGGGCGCTGTCGCGGAGCTGGCCGACGCCCCAGGAGCCGCCGGCGACCAGCGCGACCGGCCCGTCGGGCAGCGCCCATCGGGCTCGCTGGGCGGTGGAGCGGCGATGGAACCGGCGAGCAACGGCGGGCTCGACCAAGGTGACCCCGCGAGCGCCTCGGGCAGCGGCCGCCTCGGCGGCGAGGCGGTGGATCGCGAAGTGCTGATCGACCCCCGGGTGCACCCAGAGCGGGTGCACGGACATGTCGGTCAGATACGTGGCGACCGGTTTGGTGATCTGACCCCGCTCGCGCAGCGCCCCGAGCGCCTGACTGGCGAAGGGGTGGGTGGACACGATCAGGCTCGGCCCGTCTGCGGCGATGTCGACCAGCGCGGTCGACGTACGCCGGAGAGCGGCGGTGATCGTGGCCGAGACCTGCTGGCCCCCGTCCACGCGGTTGAGCAGCCAGCGCCAACTGCCCGGCACCATCTGGACCTGGCGGAGGTAAGCGCCCCGTAGGAGGCGGCCGAGCCGCCCGCTCATCAGGTCGACGATGTCCCACGTCCGGGTGCTGACCCCGATCTCGTCGAGTTGTTCCACGATGGCGGCCGCGGCGGCGTCGTGACCCGCGCCAAAACTGCCGGAGATGATGTCGACGAGGCCGTCCATGACGCCACTGTCGTCAGCCGAACCTGAACGTTTCCTGACCAGCGTGCGTGCGTGCGTTGAAGTCGGAGTGTGCGAGGGAACCCCGAGTCGCCTACGCCTTGGGTAGCGACACCACGAAGCGACCACCGGGTCCGGGTCTGGCAGCCAGGTCGCCGCCAGCCGATCGGGCGGCCCTACGGGCGATACCCAAGCCGAGCCCGGTCCCACCCGACCCGCTACGTCCCGGGGCGAAGACGCTATCGAGCTCGGCTGGTGAAAGCCCTGGTCCGTCGTCGATGACAGCCAGGTTGATGTGGCCGGCGTTCTCGCTGACGACGAGTCGAACCGCGCGCGCTGCGTGTCGGCGGGCGTTGTCGAGCAGCGGTTCGAGTGCGCGGCACACCACCTCGCGCGGAGCCCCGATCGTGAGTGTGCCCTCACCCTCGACGCTGATCGCGTCGAGGGTGAGGGTTGAGGTGACGCTGTCGACCGTGCAGGTGGCGTGGCTGTCGCTGCTGCCTCGAGCGATGTCGAGCAGTCCGCTGATGGTGGCCGACATCCTCCGTGCCGAGGTGGCGATCTCCTCCAGGTCGGCGCGCACCTCCGGGGCGAGGTTGGGGCGCATCAGGGCGAGTTCGGCCGAGCCCAACACCCCGGTCAGCGGGGTGCGCAGTTCGTGAGCGAGTTCGGCGGTGAGGCGCTGCTCGCCGTTGAGAGCGATGGTGACCCGATCAAGGAGGCGGTCCAGGGTCGCGCCGAGTTGGGTGAGCTCGTTGTCGGGAGGGCCCAAGGCGAAGCGCTGGGAGGTGTGGTGCTCACTCCAGTCGGCTGCGGTGCGGGCCATGTCGGCCACCGGCCGAAGCGCCCGCCGGGTGATCCACCGCGACACCCATGCGGCCGCAGCGGTGACGATCAGACCCAGGACCATCGAGGCGATCAGGGCATAAGTCTCGGCCGCCTCGTAGGGGCCGACATCGGTTGAGAGCACCACCACTCCGCTGTGGCCGTTCTTGGTGAAGGGCTGGGCCAGCAACCGGGCGTTGCCCTTGCCATCCACCGAGGTGGCGACCTTGTCAGAAGCGAGGTCCTCCCCCTGCTCGGTCAGCCGTTTGGGCAGTGCGCCGGCAACGAGCGTGCCGGCGTCGTCGTACACCGCGATCCCGGTGTCGAGCACGCTGTCGGGGACGTCGAAGCGGCCGTCGCTGGTGACCTTGACTGCCTTGATCACCACCGCGGAGCGATCGGACAGAGTCGTGGAGACGTCGGCTCGCACGATGGTGGCCAACACCAGTTGAACCAGCAAGGTCAGCACCACCATGGACACCCCGACCAGGGCGACCGTGGCCCACGTGATCTGAGTGCGGAACGAGGCTGCGCGCAGGGGCTTCATTGCAGTTTGAACCCGACCCCGCGGACGGTGTGGAGTTCCACCGGGGCCTCGATCTGGGCCAGTTTCACTCGGATCCGGCGCACATAGGAGTCGATGGTGTTCTCGCTGACCGAGGCGCCGTCGGGCCACGCGGCGGCGACGACGGCACGTCGGCGTACGACCTCGCCGGGGCGCGGCATCAGCGCTGCCAGCATCCGAAACTCCGTGGGAGTGAGCATCACCTCGGAAGTGTCGGAACGCAGCGCGTGCCGAGTGGGATCGAGCACCAGTCCGGGGGTGCCGCCGTGGGCCGGAAGCCGTCGCTTGCTCAGCGCCTCGACACGTGCGATAAGTTCTTTGACGTCGAAGGGTTTGGGGAGGTAGTCGTCACCCCCCGCGCTGAAACCCGAGAGGCGATCGTGGACCGCGCCGAGGGCGGTCAAGAAGAGCACCGGGGCGTCCTGCCCGGCAGAGCGCAGGGCCTGGCAGACGTCGCGGCCGTCGGCATCGGGCAGGCCGATATCGAGGATGAGTACGTCGAAGGTGTCGTCGTCGCTGAACAGTCGCAGTGCCTCGCCGCCGGTGTGCGCGGCCACCAGGGTGTGGCCGGTCAGGCGCAGCGACTCCGACACGATCCGCCGGATGGCCGGATCGTCTTCGCACAGAGCGACGTGTGCCATGTCTGCACTCTCTCACTCTCTCCTAGCGTGGGCGGCGAGTGCTCGGCTCGGTTCGGGGTCGGGGGCCTTGGTGAAGACGAAGGTGCGATACGACCAGTATCTGAATGCCGTGCCCAGGATCAGCCCGACCACGTTGGCCGAGATGTTGTCGGCCAAGCGACTGGTCAACCCCATCAGGTCGTGCGAGATCACCAGTGTCAGCACCGAGATCCCCAGGCCGATCAGATTGAAGATCACGAAGAGTGTGAGCTCGTGGCGCAGCGACTTCCTGCTCTGCCCCTGCCAGGTCAGGGTCGCGTTGCCCAGGTAGGTCACCACCATCGCCACCGCAACCGCCAGCACCCGCGCGACCGAGGGGTCCCAGTGGTTGAAGGGGTGGATCGAGAGGAGCAGGTTGAAGGCGGTGACGTCGACGATGTACCCGGCCCCGCCCACAGCCAGGAAGGTCAGGACCTCGCGGTTGAGCAATCGCTCACGCAGCACGAGGCACCTCGGCGGTGCGGGTGATCTCGCGCCAGCGCCACAGCAGCACTCGCAGGACGGCTTCGCGAACGATGGACGAGTCCATCTTGGAGGTGCCGGCGGCGCGGTCGGTGAAGGTGATCGGGACTTCGGTGATCCGCAGTCCTCGGCGTACGGCGTGCCAGGTGTTCTCGACCTGGAAGGAGTAGCCGTTGGATTCGGAGGTGAGCACACCGGCGACACCGAGAGCCCGAGGAGTCCAGGCTCGGAAGCCCGCAGTGGCGTCGTGGACGCCGAGCGCGAGCACCAGGCGTGCATAGGTGTTGCCACCCCACGAGATCAGGCGTCGGGAGCGGGTCCAGTTGGCGGTTCGGCCGCCGGGGACGTAGCGAGATCCGATCGCCAGGTCGGCGCCCGAAGAGATCGCCGCCAGCAGTGCGGGGATGCGGTCGGCGGGATGTGAGCCGTCGGCATCCATCTGCACGATGACGTCATAGCTGCGGCCGATCCCCCAGGTGAACCCGGCCCGATAGGCGGCCCCGAGCCCAGCCTTGCCGGGTCGACGCAGCACATGCAGGCGGTCGTCGGCGCGCCAGTCCACCAGGTCCGCGGTGCCGTCGGGAGAATTGTCGTCAACAACCAGGACGTCGTAGTGGGCCTCGGGGTTGTCGAGGGCGAGGACCGAGTCGAGCGCGAGGTCGATGGTTTCGGCCTCGTTGTAGGTGGGGATCACGACCAGGATGTTGTCCACCCCGTCAGGGTGGGCCCGCACACCTGCCGACAACCTGAACACGGTGCCGTGTTCGGGCGACCCGGCCTTCTGGGCCGTCGAGGGATGCGAAGGCCCCTCATGCACCCGGAAGAGCCCACCTGCCCTTGCTGCCTTCCGGCCCTGGGGGAGTTCAGTGAGAAACCGCCGCATGAGGGGTTGGCGTGAGTCTAGGTGAGCCGTAGTGGGCGACCCAACTCCGGTGTCCGTGCGATGCTTCCGGCGTACACCGCTGACCCTGGGAGGGCCCGTGCACATCGCTTTCGTCGTCGTTGCTGCGCTGATCGCGCTGCTGCACGTCTACATCATGATTCTGGAGATGTTCTTGTGGACCAGGCCTGCGGGGCGCAAAGCCTTCGGTCTGACCCGAGAGTTCGCCGAACAGACCAAGGTGTTGGGCGCCAATCAAGGGCTCTACAACGGGTTCCTCGCCGCCGGCCTCATCTGGGGTCTGGCTCAAGGTCGACCCGGTGATGGGATCGTCGCGTTCTTCCTCGCCTGTGTGCTGGTGGCGGGGTTGTACGGCGCTGCCACGGCCAACAAGCGGATCCTCTTCATCCAGGCCATCCCTGCAGCGCTGGGCCTGATCCTGTGGCTGGCCGCTCGCTGACCCACGATTTCGACGCGCCTGGCAGACCCGGTAGCCTCTCCCGCGGAGGATTCGCCTAGAGGCCTATGGCGCTCGCTTGGAAAGCGGGTTGGGTT
>CALMLL010000091.1 GCA_937868075.1 uncultured Marmoricola sp.
CCGAGTCGCTAAGACTCGGGGAGCACGGGACGTCCTGACCCATCAGGTCGGTGGACCTTCGTAGAGAGTTTGAGAACCCTGGCTCGGCCTTGAAAACGGTGGCTCTGCGCAGGTCGCGTGGGGTCTACAAGCGGGATCGGCGGCCGTCGGAGCCGACTGTGGTGGACTCGCGGGGGCGGATGGTCCGTGCAGTTGGGATGGCTCAAACCTTTCTGAGCCCGACGCAGGTGGGTGAGCTGGTGGCCCTGTACCAGGCGGGTGCGACCCTCGTGGAGCTGGGGAAACGGTTCAGTGTCCACCGCCGCACCGTGGCGGCACACCTTATCCGCCGGTCAGTCCCGATCCGCGGGCGCGGTCTCGAAGAGAGCCGCCTCGCTGAGGCTGTCGAGCTGTGCGCGGGTGGGTTGACACTGATGGAGGTTGGTCTGCGGTTCGGAGTGAGCCAGCAGGCGGTGAGGCAGGCACTCGACGCAGAAGGCGTCACGATCCGGCCGGGCGGGCGCCGCGCGGGGGTCAGCGCCTGAGGCGAGAAGCGGCGCGAATCGCGATGGTCAGGGTGTCACCAAACGTGGTAGCACCGGTAAGTTGGCGTGTTCCATGGCTCGTGGCGTGGACGCTCACACTGGCGTCCTGAAGGTCCACCATGATCTGCGGCGCGGAGGGGAAGGTGCGGCCGAGTCGGTCCAGGTTGGCGACGTCTTTGTGCTACATTCCCCAACCGCTCTGGTCATTGGGGGCGGTGGGCAAGGTGATCGTGAAGGTGGCGCCGTCACCGCGACCTCCGCTGGCGGCATCAAGGCCGCCGCCGTGGGCGGCGACAATGGCTTTGCTGATGGTTAGGCCGATGCCTGAGCCGGTACGGTCCCGAGTGCGGGCCGAGTCTCCGCGGTAGAACCGCTCGAAGGCATGCTCGATCTGCTCGGGTGTCATGCCTTCCCCGTTGTCGGTGACGGTGATCTTGACCGCCGGCCCCTCGCGATGGGCGGCGACGGTGACGGTCCCTCGTGGTGGGGTCGCCCGGAGGGCGTTGGTCAGGAGGTTGGCCAGGACCTGCCCGATGCGCTGCCGGTCAACCTTCACGTGGAGGCCTGCTGCCTCCGGGAGGTCGATGACGAGGTTGACGCCCTGGGTGGCGTAGCGTTCTCGCATTCCTTCGTGGGCGGCCCAGAGCAGGTCGGAAACGGAGTGGTTGCCTAGGTCTAGATCGAGGCGACCCTCCTCGGCAGTGGACACCTCGTCGATGTCATCGGCCAGCCGAGCGAGTCGCTCGATCTGCTCGGTCAGGGCGGCGCGGGACTCGGGCCCGAGGGTGACGAGGCCGTCGTGCAGGCCCTCGTGGTAGGCGCTCAGGGTGGCGATCGGGGTCCGCAGCTCGTGGGCGAGGTCGGAGAGCATCCGCCGGCGGGTGTCCTCGACCCCTTCGAGCCGGGCGGCCATGGTGTTGAACGCGTCTGCGAGGGTCTCCAGCTCGGTGCCGGACCCGACCATCGGTACACGGGTCCGGTAGTGGCCGGCGCTGAGCTCTCGGGCGGCGTGCGTGACTTGGTCCAGGGGACGTCCCAGACGCCGAGTGAGGAACCAGGTCACGGCGGTGGCGGCCAGCAGGGAGATGACCAAACCCACGCCGACGGAGATGAGTGAGGCGTCCCGGTAGGCAATCTCGATATGAGCGAGCTCGGGCGAGTTCGACTGGTGACCGGCTTGGAGGAGGTGCTCGTGGAAGATCGGGGGCCCGATGATCGTGGCGACCAGTCCGGCGGTGAGGGCACCTGCGACCAGGACGATCAACTGCCCGGCGAACAACCGAGACGCGAGGCCGCGCGAGGATCGGGCACCAGACGGAAGCTTCATCCCTTGCCCATCCGGTAGCCGATGCCGCGCACAGTGCTGATGTAGCGGGCCGTGTCCGGGTCATCGCCGAGCTTTCGACGCAGGTGGGCGATGTGGACATCGACAAGGTGTTCATCGCCGACCCAGTCGTCACCCCAGACCTGGTCGATCAGCTGGCGGCGGGAGAAGGCCATGGCGGGCCGTCCGGCGAGTGTCATCAGTAGGTCTCTTTCCGTGGGGGTGAGCGCCACCGGATCACCGGCAAGGTGGACCTGCTGACCGGCCGAGTCCACGTGGAGATCCCCGAACACCCACACCGGCTCCTGAGGATGGGCATGGGATGTGCCGGTGCGGGGTCGGCGCAGGACGGTCTGGACCCGCGCGACGAGCTCGCGAACGCTGAACGGTTTGGTGACGTAATCGTCGGCGCCGACGGACAGGCCGATGAGGGTGTCAATCTCATCCTTGCGGGCGGTGACGACGATGACGTAGCAGTCGGTGAAGGTGCGGATCTGGCGGCACACCTCGATGCCGTCGAGTCCGGGTAGACCGAGGTCGAGGATCACTACGTCGGGTGCCTGATCGCGCACCGCCTGCACCCCTTCCGGCCCGGTGTGCACGACGCGAGCCTGGTAACCGGCGCGGGACATGTAGGCGCCGATCATCCCGGCGAGAGTCTTCTCATCCTCGATGATGAGAACACTTGGTGCGGGGGTTGGGTGTGTGGTACTCACACTCCACATTCTCTCCCACCGTTCTCGCCCACCCGTGCTGTCGCAGCCGTCTCGTCGGTAACGCGTCCCGGATCTTCGTCAAACCTCAACTCAGCGACAGTGTGATCATCACCTACACCGCACATGATGGATCGTGTCGACACCACTGGGTTCACGACGACGCAACGGCAAGGAGCACGCTCATGATGTGGGGCTACGGCATGGAATGGTGGATGTGGTTGGTCATGGGGAGCGGCGCTCTCGCGTTCTGGCTCGTCATCGTCCTGGTTGTCCGGGCACTGCTTCCCGGACGTGATCGCAAGACCGCCGGGGCTGACCGCCCGGACCCGCTGACCCTGCTCAAGGAGGGCCTGGCCCGTGGCGAGGTCACCCCGGAGGAGTACGAACAGCGTCGCCGCCTGATCGTCGACGGCCACTGACTCTCTCTCCCCGACTTGGAAAGGCATCATGACCTTGCCCCTGCTCTCCCGCCGCAACGTCCTGCTCGGTGGCCTGGGTGTCGCCGCGACCGCGGCCCTGGCCGCCTGCACGTCATCACCTGGGTCTACCGGCATGACGTCCCGGACGTTCGGCACACCGACCCCGATCCTGCCGTCCCCGGGTCAGAAACTGATCGAGAAGACCCTCACCGCGAAACCGGTCACCCTCGACCTGGGCGGACGACAGGTGTCGACCTGGGCGTACGGAGACGCAGCCCCCGGGCCTTTGGTCCGAGCGACCGCGGGCGACTTCCTACGGATCACGCTGGACAACCAGCTGCCGGCGGACACCACCATCCACTGGCACGGCATTCGACTGCGCAACGCCGCCGACGGGGTCCCCGGCCTTACCCAAGACCCGGTCAAGCCTGGCGCCAAGTACGTATACGAGTTCACCGTCCCCGATCCCGGCACCTACTTCTTCCACCCGCACGTCGGGGTTCAGCTCGACCGAGGCCTGTATGCCCCGATGGTGATCGACGACCCGAACGAGCTCGGCAGATATGACGCCGAGTGGATCGTCGTCCTGGATGACTGGATCGACGGCACCGGCACCACCCCGGACGCCGTACTCAAGAAGCTCATCGCCGACGGCGGCACCGCATCCTCCGGAGGCATGGGCGGGATGGACCATGGCTCGATGGGCGGGATGGGGATGGGTGCCGAGCCGTGGGGCGACGCCGGTGATGTCTCCTACCCGTTCTTCCTGGTCAACGGCAGACCGCCGACCGATCCCGAGGTCCTAAATGCCAAACCCGGCCAGAAGGTCCGGCTGCGGATCATCAACGCCGCCTCCGACACGATCTTCACCGTCGCGTTGGGCGGGCACCGGATGACCATCACAGACACCGACGGGCATGCGGTCCAGCCGAGCGAGGTCGGCGCCTTCTACATCGGAATGGGCGAACGCTACGACGCGGTCGTCACCCTCAAGGACGGAGTGTTCCCGCTGGTGGCCAGACCGTTCGGCAAGACCAGCGGCGGCCAAGCCATGGCACTGGTCCGCACCGGAGGCGGCACAGCGCCCGGTGCGGACGTCACCCCGCCCGAGCTGTCCGGGCAGGTGCTGATCGGTTCCCAGCTGCAGCCGGCCGAGTCCGCGAAGCTACCCGCCAAGGCACCGGACGCCACGGTTGACCTGGCCCTCCAGGGCTCGATGAAACCCTACCGGTGGGGCATCAACGGGGCCCCGTACGGGAAGAACGAGCCGCTCACCGTCACGGCCGGGCAACGGCTGCGGATCAACGCCGTCAACATGACGATGATGACCCACCCGCTGCACGTGCACGGTCACACGTTCGCGCTGTCCTCTGGCCTGCGCAAGGATACCGTGCTGATGGCGCCGATGCAGTCCTTCGCGATCGACCTCGATGCCGACAACGCGGGCGACTGGATGATCCACTGCCACAACATCTACCACGCCGAGGCTGGCATGATGATCGCCCTGGAGTATGCCAAGTGAACCGGCCAGCGCTGCGGGCGCTGTCAGCCGGTGTCCTGGTCCTCGCCTTGGGTGGTCTGTCCGCCTGCGTGGCTACGACCGCACCGGACGCATCCGGCTCCCGACCCCCAGGGGCGGCTTCAAGTCCTCCATCGGCAGCGGATGAGGCGAGTGTGCCGGTTGCCATCACTCACATCCACGCCGTTGCGAGGGACCCGAAGACCGGAGATCTACTGCTGGCCACCCACGAAGGGCTCTTCCGTCATGTCGAGGGCGAGCTGAGCCAGAACGGGCCGATCATCGACCTGATGGGCTTCGCCATCGGGCCCGACGGCACCTTCTACGCCTCCGGCCATCCGGGGACCGGGGTCGATCTGCCTCAGCCAGTCGGGCTCATCACCTCCGCGGATGGCGGCCACACCTGGCAGGTCACCTCCCGAGGTGGAGAGTCCGATTTCCATGCCCTCACCGTCGGGCCCAAGGGCGTGACCGGATTCGACGGGACCTTGCGCACCAGCACGGACGGCCGATCTTGGACAGACCGCAGCATCACCGCCCCACCCCGGGCACTGGCCGCCTCACCCACCTCCGGGACTCTCCTGGCCACGACCGCCGCAGGCCTGCTCCTCAGCACCGACGACGCCGCGACCTGGCAGAAGCTCACGCCGCCGGAGAGCGCGGTGCTGGCCACGTGGGCAGACGAGCAGACCATCGTCACCGCCACCAGCGCTGGACGCTTGGCGACCAGCGGCGACGCCGGCACCACCTGGACCCTGCACCCCGACACCATCGGCACCGCCGATGCCCTGTTCGCCGAACGCACCACTGACGGCAAGGTCGAGATCATCGTTGTTGTTGACGGGAAGGTCCTTCGCACCACCGACGGCGGAGCGACCACCGAAGTCGTCGTCCAGTGACCGGCGGACATCTTGGCCCACCCTTCATCAGCCCAAGGCCATTGCCGAGTCCAAGAATAGGCGGATGATCGCCGCACAGACACGTACTCGGTTGCCCGGCATGGCTGCGGCAACTGTGAGGGCACCATCCGAGGCGGATGTCGCCCAGTTGACCGGTTTCCAGCACATCAAGGTGGAAGCCCAGATGGACGAACCGGCCCCATCAGCGTCTGGCACCCACGCTCGCCGTCCGGGCGTGCACACCGATGAACGCGCTTGCGCAGGAGAGCCAACCGTGATGAACCACAAGCACCACTCAGACCAATCCACCGCGACGGAGCCGCTCACCATCCGCGCGGGCGGTTCGATCCTTCCCGCATCCACAAAGCAGCCGACTTCTACCTCAGCGGGTTGATGCTGGTAGAGGTCGGCATCAAGGTCGGGGCGGGGTCTCAGGCAGTCAGGCAAGCGCTCGCTTCGCACGGTGTCGTGATCCGCCCTGGCGGCGGTCGTCGCTCTCGGATCACAGCATCGGCTGCCGTGGGCGGTTCAGCCTAGGTACGAAGGACCGGCACACGAGTATCTGCTTCGGCGAGCGCTTCGCGGCGCTGATGACGACGAATCGCCGCCTCACGCAGGCGCGCACGGCCTAGCAACACCACGCTCGCGGGTCCCATGATGATGAACTTCAGTGCGTTCCAGCAGGCCCACAGCACGATGAGGTGGAGCCAGCCGGGGCCGCCGTCGGCTGCCGAGCCAGAGCAGATGCTGGCGATCAGGATGTACGGAAGCGCGACCAGCATCGCGGGTATCCCCCACTTGAGTCCGCGACGGGTGCGGATGGCAGCGAGCAGTCGGT
>CALMLL010000092.1 GCA_937868075.1 uncultured Marmoricola sp.
GGACATGCTCGGGGAGCACGCGTTCGGGGATGTCGTAGATCGGCTCGAACGAGGGGGTACGCCCGGCGATCGCTACGTCGCCGATCATGTAGAGGTAGTCGAGGATCTTGCGCGAATCCGACCAGTTCCACCCCCAGTGCTCCTTGGTACGCGGAGCGGTCGCGACCTCGGCATCGAGTGCCTTGGCCGTCAAGGGGCCACGCTCGCGCACGACGTCCAGCACCCTCGCATCCAATCCCGGGCGTTGGCTCACGATCGGCCACCACTTGCCCTGCTTGTCTCGGTAATGAGCCATGCGGTGGTGCATCAACGGCCACAGGTCGACGGGCATGTAGGCCTGGACGTGGGCCCAGTACTCCACGATCCGTCGTGGCCGCTCCTCCGCAGCTCGGCGCAGGAGGTCTACGTCGTAGGCACCCATGCGGGAGAACAGCGGCATGTAGTGCGCCCGCTGCAGCACGTTGACCGAGTCGACCTGCAGTACCCCGGTCCGGCGGATGGTCCGCGCCACCGTGCGCAAGGAGGGGGTGGCGTGGCGCGGGTCCCGGAACCCTTGAGCAGTCAGGGCGATGCGTCGGGCTTCGGCCCGGGACAGTGAGAGCGGCTTCACGAGGGCAGGTCGAGGATCTTTTGGCGCACGGCGTACATCACGGCCTCCATCCGGGAGTGGAGTTGCAACTTGTCCAAGATGTTGCGCACGTGATTCTTGACCGTGTTTTCGCTGATGAACAGGTCCCGAGCGATATCGCGGTTGTTGCGACCGGTGGCCACCAGCTTCAGGACCTGCACTTCCCGCTCGGTGAGCCGGGGACTGGACAGGTCACCGGGCTCGAACTGACGGAACTCATCGAGGAGTTTCATCGCTATCGAGGCACTGACCAACGGCTGCCCCTCCGCTACGACGCGCACCGCCTGGGCCACCTCGGCGATGGAGGAGTCCTTCAAGAGGTAGCCGGCGGCTCCGCTCTTGACCGCTTCATAGAGGTCGGCCTCGTCCTCGCTGATGGTCAACATGATGATCCGGACCGACGGCACGATGTGCTTGATGGCCTCACATGCCTGGGGTCCGGTCATCTTGGGCATGCGTACGTCGAGGAGGACGACATCGGGCACCAGATCGGTGACCAACTCCACCGCGGCCGCTCCGTCCCCGGCCTCGCCCACCACATCGATGCCCGGTTCATGGCTCAACAACATGGCCAATCCCCGGCGGAACAACTCCTGGTCATCGACCACGACGACGCTGTAGGCCTCTTCGCGCACCTTGATCTCCCGAGTTCCCGAGGCGCTAGCTCACATCAAGCGAGATGACGCCGTAGTCGTAACCCTTCCTGCGGTAGACCACGCTGGGGCGCTCGCTCTCCTTGTCCACGAACAAATAGAAGTCGTGGCCCACCAACTCCATCTCGTAGAGCGCTTGTTCGACGGTGATCGGCGTGGCCGGGTGCGTCTTCTCCCGCACGACCAAAGGGCCATCGCCCTGCACGGTGACCGGCCCGACCCTGCGCTCGAGTGGTTCGCTGACCTCTTCGACCGGCGCCGCCGAGGGCGCCGTGGCCCGCGACAGCGCCGCCTGCACCGACTCGGGGGCTCGTTGACCCTTGGTGACCTTGCGCCGGTCGGCAGCCTTGCGCATCTGGGCGCCCATCTTGTCCAGCGCGAGATCGAGGGCGGCGAACTTGTCGTCGGCGGATGCCTCGGCGCGGACCACGGGCCCGCGGGACTTGGCGGTGAGTTCGACCTTGATCGCTTTGTCGGGTTGCCGGTTGCGCATCTTCTCGACCTTGACCTCGATGCGGATCAGGCGCTGATCGTGCTTCTCCAACCGGGTGATCTTGTCCAGTACGTGCTCTCGGAAGCTCTCGGGGACCTCACAGTGACGACCGCTGACAACAACGTCCACTTCACACCTCCGATATTCACTGGCACCGAACGCGCCGTTTCTCTTCCGAAACTAGTCCGCAGAGCTCGAGAGCGGTAGCACTCGCTGGGTTGCCGCGATCGTGGCGATCCCCCGGAGCGGGATCCCGACCGCAGCGAGAGCCCGGGAGGCCTCCGCCAGGGTCGCTCCCGTGGTGATCACGTCGTCGCACAGGACCACCGACGAGGTCGACGGCTCGCGGGCCAGGGCCTGGTGGGCCGAACCGCGCACCCGCAGCGCCCCGTGGAGGTTGGCTTGGCGTTGGGTGTGGTCAAGACCGGCCTGGTCCTGCGCGAGTCGGTGCCAGGTGAGTGCGGGGAGGGTCGTGGCAGCGGTGTCGGAGGCGCTCCGCGTGCGCAGCAACCAACCGGCTCGGCGGACCACCCGCAGCAGCGGGTCGTGGCCACGGTGGACGACACGACTCCACCGACTGGGCACCGGGATCAGGATCACGCGGCGTGGGTGGTCAGGCAGAGTGGCCGACACGGCTATCGCCAACTGCTCGGCCAACGGCCGGGTCAGCGCGAACTCCGCGCGTTCCTTGTGAGCCACGATCATGGCCCGGAGCACCTCGGCATAGGGGCCGGTGGTGCTCACGGGGGCCAGCCCCGGCGGGTTGGGCCGCGGCGAGACCGAGTACGCCGACCGCGGCAACCCGCCACGACAGGTGCGACACAAAGCCCGTCCGGGCGACCCGCACCCCACACAGGCACCGCCGAGGGCCAGATCGAGGAGTGCGTCCAGCACGCGATCGATCCTGCGCCACGAGTCGGCGCCGCTCTCGTTGTCCCGCCGACGTTGTGGACGAAGACTGCCGGGCCGCCGACTAGTGGGCGTGAACCCGTCCGGAGACGACTGCGGGTAATCCCGCATAGGTGGTGATCCCCGGAGCCGCCGCACAGGCCGCCGGGATGGCATAGACCAGCGGCATCGCGGTGATCCGCATGCCGATCTCGTGCAAGTCATCCATCGTGAGCAGCGAGAGGTCCTCGTGGTGAGGCAACAGGTCGATGCGGGCGGAGACTTTGGGTTGGCCGTCGATCTCGATCAGGTAGGCCGATTCGGGCGGCATGGGAGGCTCGATCCGGTCCCCCATCACCCAGCGCTGGTGTAGTTCGACGACGGGCTCACCGCCCATGATGCCGTCCCAGCGCAGATCGATGCCGGCGACCTGTCCGGCCGCGATCGGCCGCCCGGGCAGGTCGAGGTCCTCCGTCGCAGTCGCGAAGTCCGCGGTGCAGCGATGTTCGTCCAGGCTGACACCGAGCAGGTCGGCCAGCACGTCCACCGCATCCATGAACACCGCGGTCGAGGAGCGCATCCGCTCGAGGAGGTCCGGTGCGTCGCCGGGCATCCCGAACGGCAACTCGTCCATGTTGGGATCATCGGCGAACAGCGACAGGTCGAACGACTCGGTGACCCGGACCCGCTTGATCCGCCGACAGATGCCGCTGAGAACGCCGGCGATCAGTTGCGCGAACCCGGGGTTCATTCCGGAGCCGAACAGGGTGACTCCCCCCTGCTGGGCGGCAGCCTCCAGCCGGGCCCGTGCCTCGGCCCCGATCGCGCTGCCGGTCAGGAACTCGGCGCTGGTCACCACGTTGATCCCGGCGCTCAGGATGCCGGCCAGTTCGTCGACATCGAGATGCAGCGGGGTGTAGACCACGACGTCGGGCTTGAGCGCCAGCAACGCCGCCGAGTCGTCGGTGGCCTTCACGCCGAGTGCCCCGATGCCGGCCAGCTCACCGAGATCCCGGCCGACCTTGTCGGCGGAGTGGGCATAGCAGCCGACGTACCTCAGCCCGGGGTCGTCGGCCACACCGGCCACAGCCTGACGCCCGACGTTGCCGGTGGTCCACTGGACCACGGTCAGTGGAGCGCGCCCCTCACGCGGGCTCACAACAGGTCCGTGATCGTCTTGAGTCCGGCCGCGTAGAGCACGCCAGGGAGCATGCCGCCGTCGATCTCGATGGTGGTGCCGTTGACGTAGTCGGCCTCCCCTGAGCACAGGAACGTCACCGCGCGGCCGACCTCGTCCGGAGTGCCGGCCCGACCGAGGGGCACCTCCTTGAAGTACTCCTTGCCCTCGGGGTCGCCGCCGAGCACGTAGTCACGGAAGTTGTCGGTCATGGTCGGACCCAGCGCCAGGCAGTTGACCCGGGCCTGGGGCCCCCACTCCTCGGCCAGAGATCGGGTGAGGTGGTTGAGGCCGCACTTGGCGGCGCCGTAGGAGACCAGTGTGGGCGAACCGGCCGGGTGACCGGCACCGCTGGAGATGTTGACGATGGAGCCCACCCCGTCTTGCGTCTTCATCTGCCGGAAGACCCGGATCGCGAACCACATGGGGCTGACGAGGTTCATCTGGAAGGCGAAGGCGTGGAAGAGCGCCGTGCGCGCGAAGGGGTCGGTGTCGGTGGGGGCGCCTTGTAACTGTGGCAGCAGCGGCGGGATGTCTTCGCACTCAGGCGCCGGGACGGTGCCGCCGGCGTTGTTGACGAGGATGTCGATGCGGCCGTAGGTGTCCACCACACGTTGCACGAAGGTGTCGATCGACTGGTAGTCGCCCTGGTCGCAGACCCACTGGGCCGAACGCGACTGCGCCCCCTCGATCCCTTCAGCCGCAGGCAACCCCGGCAACTCGCCGCGGGAGCAGCCGATGACGGTGGCCCCTTCGAGGAGAAGTTGCCGGGCGATTCCGACTCCGACACCCCGGCTGGTTCCGGTCACGATCGCGACTTTGCCCTCGAGCTTGCCCATCTCGTCTCCTGCGGAGTCGTGCCCGGCCGTTGGTGGCTCAGGGCTGTTCCCAAAAACATAAAGCCCGTTATGATCTGGGCGCAAGGGCGGTACGCCGTCTGGAGCAGGCCCGACCGGGCACCAGTGAATGAAGGGATCCCACGATGAGGCGCGTCGTCCAGTTCTCCACCGGCAACGTGGGTGTCCATGCCCTGCGTTCGATCATCAATCACCCCGACCTGGAACTGGTCGGGCTCCATGCCGCTTCCCCCGACAAGATCGGCAAGGATGCCGCGGAACTGTGCGGACTGGATGCTCCGACCGGGGTCATCGCCACCAACGACGTGGCCGCATTAGTGGACCTCAAGCCCGACTGCGTGGTCTACATGTCCCAGGCCGAGACCCGCCCCGAAGAGGCCCTGGCCGAACTGACCGCCTTCCTGCGAAACGGTTCCAACGTGGTCGCCACATCCCTGGTCTGGCTGGTCTACCCCCCACACGCCGACGCCTGGTTGGTCGACCCGCTCACCGAGGCCTGTCGGGCCGGTGGAACCACGATGTACGTCAACGGCATCGACCCCGGCTTCTCCGGCGACCTGCTGCCGCTGGCCGCGCTCAGCCTGTCGGAGGAGGCCGACACGATCACGGTGCAGGAGATCTGTGAGTACGGCAGTTACGACGATGCCGAGTTCACCGGCGCCCAGTTCGGCTTCGGCCAGGTGCCTGAAACCGAGACCATGCTGTTCCTCCCCGGGATCCTCGCCTCGATCTGGGGCGCCAACGCCCGCATGCTCGCCGACCAACTCGGCGTCGAGATCAGCGAACTGCGCGAGCGGGTCGAGAAGTGGGTCACCCCCGAGCCGATCGAGTGCACGATGATGCGCGTCGAGCCGGGCACCGTCGCCGCCGTACGTTTCGCTGTCGAGGCCATCGTCGACGGCCGCCCCCGCATCGTGATGGAACACGTCAACCGCCTCACCCCCACCGACGCCCCCGACTGGCCGGCTGCACCCGATGGCCGCCCCGGAGTTCACCGGGTCATCGTTAGCGGTCACCCCGGCGTCGAGATCAACACCCACGTCGGGCTGGACGGTGTCGACCACAACATCGCCGGCGTCGTGGCCACCGCAGCCAAAGCGGTCAACGCGATCGAAGCCGTCTGTCAGGCCGAGCCCGGCCTGGTCTCCCTTGTCGACCTCCCGGTCGCGCAGATCTCGGGGTTGATGCGCTGACCCGCACACCGGCGGCGACTGCTGGGAGACTGGGACGGCCATGACCTCCACCGACGCGGACCTTCCTGCCCCCGGTGACCCGGGCCCCGGGTCACCGGCGACGCTCCAGCCACGCAACCCTCCGACCCGACCCAGCGGCGGGGCTCAGCGGCGTGCCGAAGCCACCCGCTCGATGATCATCGACGAAGCGGTGGCGTGTGTGGTCGAGGAGGGTGCGGCGGCGGCCAGCGCTCGCCGGATCGCGGAGCGGGCCGGGTTGACCTGGGGCGTGGTGCAGTATCACTTCGGCGACCGCACCGGCCTGCTGGGCGCGGTCGTCACGACCGGGTTCGAGGCCTTCCGGGCTTCGGTGGAGGACGTCGCCATCCCCGCCCGGCCGACCAGAGCCCGGGTCGAGGCCGTGGTGGATGCGGCGTGGGCGGCCTTCGACTCCGATGCGTCGCGGGCGGCCCTGGAGATCCTCGTGGTGACCCGACCCAGCCGGGGTGCCCACGTGCCTCGTGAACTCGTGGACATGGCGCGGGTGATGTATCGCCTCGGCGGGCTGCTCATCTCGGTCGACCCGGATCGGTCTCCCACGGCGGCTCAGCAGCAGCGAGCCGAGGCCCTGGGATCGGTGTTATGGGCCACGCTGCGAGGTTGTGTGCTGGCTCAGATGACCGTCGGTCGCCCCTTGGACTGGAGCGTGGAGCGGACAACGTTGGTCGACCTGCTGGCCCGCCATCTGGACGCGAGCGACGCCGACGGATCAGCCGACGTAGGTCAGGGCGGTCAGTTTGGTGTCGAGACCGCTGTCGACCCATCGTCCTGACGGGGTCAAGAGCAGCGACCGCGATTTGGTCACCAACCGGATCTGCGGTGCCTCACCGGGGCCTGTCGAGGGCAGTACACACAGGATGCGCGCGGCCCCATTGACCGGGTCGGGTTGCACGCGGCCACTGGCTCCCGGCGACCCGTCCAGGGTCGTCAACACCACCTGCGTGGCCGCCTCATCGCTGGTCGTGCCCATCACCGCCAGGTCGTTACCGGATGTGAAGGCCACCGATCGCACCCGGGCCAACTGGGCGAAGGGCATCGACCTGATCCGGGCCACCCGGATGACGGCCCCGTCCGGGTCACGCACGATGGCAGCGACCACGAGTCGAGGCGTGCGACCGGGGCGATTGACCGCGGCAACCAGACGGGTGGCGTCACGACTCAATGCCAACGACGACACCGCGGCACCGGTGATCTGCCGAGCCTTGAGGATGTGCGGGCCGTCGCCCTCCACCGCCACCAGACGAGCACCTCGGCTGGTCCGATCGATCAGCCAGGTCGTGCCGAAGCGGTCGATCACCGGCTTGAGGATCCGGGTGCCGGAGTAGACCCGGCGTACGTCGGCGGCCTTTCCGCCCGTGCGTGGGGCACTGAAGGCCAGCCCGCCGCTACTGGAAACGGCAACCACGCGATCACCGGTCAGATCGACCGCGATCGAACCCACCGAGAACCCGCTCTTGCCGAAGGGTCCGCTCACACCTTTCGCAGCCGCATCCTCCACGACCACGAGGCGTCCTTGGCGAAGCGCGAACAGGTCGGTGCTGCTGGGCACCACCGGGGTGAAGCGGCCCGGCTGGGTCAATGTCACCGAGTTGCCGCCGCCAGGCAGCGGCAGCGGTTGGTCCTCCACCGAGAGACGCATCGAGGTGAGCCCGGGGATCTGCCGCAGTGTCCACGACAACTGCGCCACCGCCCGGGTCAGCCGCTCCGGGGAGAGGTTGCGCATCTCCGGGCCCAGCGGCACGTCGGCGGAGCCGTCGTCGCCCACCAGGACCGACAGGCCCAGTTGGGTGCCGGCTGGGAACTCCGACGTGGCCACCTTGGCGATCCCTCCGCTGGGGCCCGCCAGCAGGGACCGCACAAGTGAGGAGGCCGTGTCGCGGCCCCGCGGGAGATAGACCCGGTTGGGCACCAGGATCTGGCCGGTCTGGTCGAAGAAGTAGAGGTTGTAAGGGGTGTAGCGCGCAGTGAAATCGCTCATCGGCAGCATCAGTGCGTCGGGAGGGTTGGTGATCCGCCACTCCCCTCGCTCCTTGCGCAGCATGAAGGTGATCCGATTGGCACCTCCCGTCACCGGGCCGGCCCAACTGCCGCGGGAGTCGAGCAGCGCGGCATCGGAGAGGCGGACCTGCACCCCGGCGGGGACGCTGTCGACGCCTTTGGCCTGGTAGAGCATCGTGGCGCGTTCGGGACTCCAGATCGCCCGGGCCGACCTCGCCAGGAACTCCCTTGCGGTGGTGGTGCTGGACGGGTTGGCCTGCATCGCGGTCAGGAAGCCGTTGACCACCTCCTCGGGAGAGTCGCCCTTGGTGGGCCCAGGCGGCGAGAACAGGGCCGTGTCTGCGGGGGCTTCGTCGACGCTGCCGCTTTGTCGGACCACCGGGCCGGACTCGGGCAGCGAGGAGCATCCCAGAAGCGACGCGACTGCGACCAACGCGACGAACCATCGCTTCACGACTGATCGCCCGCTTTCACGTCTTCGGGCACCAACGGCAACGGGCTGCGGCCCACCCGGTCACCGATCTTGCGCGGCAGCGTGAGCCGGAACAACGCGCCCTTGCCGAGCAGCCCCCAAGCCTGCAACTTCCCGCCATGCAGGCGGGCGTCCTCCAACGCGATCGCCAGCCCGAGACCGGTGCCACCGGTCGTGCGCGCCCGGGCCGGATCGGAGCGCCAGAACCGGTTGAACACCATCGCGGACTCCCCCGGCGCCAAGCCGACCCCGTGGTCGCGCACACTGAGTGCTGCAGTCGATTCGGCGGCGGCGACGCGGATCTCCACGTCGCCGGCTTCGGCATGGTCGATGGCGTTGGTGACGAGGTTGCGCACGATCCGTTCCACCCGGCGTACGTCGGCCTCGGCCATCACCGGCCCGTCGTCGAGCAGGCGCACCTGGACCCCGCGTTTGGCCGCCAGCGGTTCGGTGCTGGCGATCACCGAGCGAGCCACCTCGGTCAGATTGACGTCGTCGACCTCCAGGCCAGCGGCACCGGCATCGAAGCGACTGATCTCCAGAAGGTCGGCGAGCATGCCCTCGAACCGATTGAGTTCGGCCTGCAGCAACTCCGCAGCCCGCGCGGCCACCGGCTCGAAGTTCTCACGTTCGTCGTGGAGGATGTCGCCGGCCATCCGGACCGTGGTCAGCGGGGTGCGAAGTTCGTGGGAGACATCGGAGACGAAGCGCCGCTGCACCCGTGACAACTCCTCGAGTTGGCGGATCTGTTTCTGCAGCGCATCGGCCATGTGGTTGACCGAGGTCGAGAGCCGGGCGATGTCGTCCACGCCCTTGACACTCATTCGCTCCTCCAATCGCCCCGAGGAGATGCGTTCGGCCACGCGACGCACCATCCGGATGGGAGCCACGACCTGCCGGGTCACCAGCCAGGTCAGCGCGGCCAGCAGCAGCAACAACAACACCCCGGCGGTCAGCAGCGCCGAGCGCAGCAGCGAGACGGTGGCGAGTTCCTCGGTCATCGGGAAGAGCAGGTAGACCGCGTAGGTCCCGCCATCGCTGGGCAGCACCACTTGGTCGCCCACCGCGACCCCGGGCACGTCCTCGCGGGCGCTGTCGGCGAGGTAGTCGATGCGGGTGTAGGTCCAACTCGTCCCTTCACTGCGCTCCACCACGGTGCGCAGTCGCTTGGGCACGCTGGCCAGCGACACCTCCGGACTGGTGCGTACGCCGGCAACCTGACCGGCACCCGACCCGGGACCCACAGGGCCGACCACCACGACATCGAAGCCGCGCACTTTGCCGCGATCGACCAGGCTGCTGACCAGTTGGCGCAACTGCGCGGCCGGATCGAAGTCGCTGGCCCCCGCCTGACGCAGTCGCTCATCGGCCACCGCGCTCTCGGTGTTGGCCTCGGCTACCGCCGCCTTGACCCGGTTTTGGACCAGCCCGTTGGTGATCTGGTTAAGCAGTTGGAGGCCGACGATCGAGGTCACCACCGCCGAGAGCACCAACACCGAGGTGACCACGCGGAACTGGACCGAACGGCGCCACAGGGACACCGGGCGGGTCAGAAGTTCGCGGGCGTGGCCGGCGATCTGACGAAGACCCACCCTGGAGGGGCCGGCCTGAGGAGTTCGGCCCCTAAGAGGTCTGGCCATGGGAGTTCTGGAGGGCTCCACCACCGGCCTTGTAGCCCACCCCACGCACGGTGACCACGATCTGCGGGTGTTCGGGATCGTGTTCGACCTTGGCGCGCAAGCGCTGCACGTGCACGTTGACCAAGCGGGTGTCGGCGGCGTGGCGGTAGCCCCACACCTTCTCCAGCAGCACCTCGCGGGTGAAGACCTGCCACGGTTTGCGGGCCAGGCACACCAACAGATCGAACTCCAACGGGGTCAACGCCAGAGTTTGATCTCCCCGCGTCACCGAGTGGCCGGCCACGTCGATGGCGAGGTCACCGATGGTCAGTGACTCCACCGGTGGGTCCTCGTGTCGGCGTACCCGGGCCCGGATGCGGGCGACGAGTTCCTTGGGCTTGAAGGGCTTGACCACGTAGTCGTCGGCACCCGACTCCAGCCCGGCAACGACGTCGCCGGTGTCGCTCTTGGCCGTCAACATCACGATCGGCACCCCGGACTCGGCCCGGATGTCGCGACAGATCTCGACACCGTCTCGGCCCGGCAGCATCAAGTCGAGCAGCACCAGGTCGGGCTGATAGTCACGGAAGGCAGCGAGGGCGCCGGTTCCGGTCGAACAGACCCGGGCATGGAATCCCTCGCTGTGCAGCACCAACGACAGCATCTCGGCCAGCGGCGCGTCGTCGTCGACGACGAGAACTCGCGTGCGCCCCACGTCCGTGCCTGACATTGCTGCCCCTCCTGTGGCGATGAGCTACCAGTATCGACGAACCTCGCCCGACTCAGTAACGGTAGTGGTCGGGCTTGTAGGGACCCGACTTGTCGACGCCGAGGTACGCCGACTGCTCGTCGGTCAGTTCGGTGAGATTGACCCCGAGCGCGGACAGGTGGAGCCGAGCGACCTCTTCGTCGAGGTGCTTGGGCAACACATAGACACCGGTGGGGTAGTCGGCTTGCTTGGTGAACAACTCGATCTGGGCCAGCACCTGGTTGGTGAAGGAGTTGGACATCACGAAGCTGGGGTGCCCGGTGGCGTTGCCGAGGTTCATGAGTCGGCCTTCGGAGAGCACGATCACCGCGCTGCCACCGACGGCGTTGGTCTCGGGGAAGGTCCACACGTCGACCTGCGGCTTGACGTTGGTGCGAGCGCCGACCGCCTCGAGTCCGGCCATGTCGATCTCGTTGTCGAAGTGACCGATGTTGCCCACGATCGCGTTGTGCTTCATCTGGCGCATGTGGTCGACGGTGACAACGTCCTTGTTGCCGGTGGCCGTGATCACGATGTCTGCTACGGGCAGAGCGTTGTCGAGGGTGTCGACCTGGAAGCCGTCCATCGCGGCCTGCAGCGCACAGATGGGGTCGATCTCGGTGACGATCACACGGGCGCCCTGGCCGCGCAGCGACTCCGCACAACCCTTGCCGACGTCGCCGTAGCCGCACACCACGGCGACCTTGCCGCCGATGAGCACATCGGTGGCGCGGTTGATGCCGTCGATCAGGGAGTGCCGGCAGCCGTACTTGTTGTCGAACTTGGACTTGGTGACCGAGTCGTTGACGTTGATCGCCGGGAACAGCAGCGAGCCGTCCTTCATCATGTCGTAGAGGCGGTGCACACCGGTGGTGGTCTCTTCGGTGACGCCCTTGATCGAGTTGGCGATCGGGGTCCAGTAGGAGGAGTCGGCCGCCAGCTGCTCGTTGAGCACCTCGAAGACCACGCGCTGCTCGACGCTGGAGGCGCTGGTCGGGTCGGGGGCCTCGCCGGACTTCTCCGCAGCTACACCGAGGTGGACCAGCATGGTGGCGTCGCCACCGTCGTCCAGGATCATGTTGGGCAGATCGTCGCCCCACTCCAGGATCTGGCGGGTGCACCACCAGTACTCCTCCAGGGACTCGCCCTTCCAGGCGAACACCGGCACACCCTGGGGGTCCTCGGGGGTGCCGTCGGGCCCGACGACCACGGCCGCGGCCGCGTGGTCCTGGGTGGAGAAGATGTTGCAGGAAGCCCAGCGGACGTCGGCGCCCAGAGCCACCAGCGTCTCGATCAGGACCGCAGTCTGGATCGTCATGTGGAGCGAACCGGCGATGCGCGCACCGGCCAAGGGCCGAGAGTCTGCGAAGCGCTCGCGCATGGCCATGAGGCCGGGCATCTCGTGCTCGGCAAGAGTGATTTCTTTGCGGCCGAATGCGGCCAGGGAAAGGTCAGCAACCTTGAAGTCCATGGGAGGTGTCCTCAGCGGGGGTTGGCGAATAATCATTCAGGCGGCGGGGCTCCGCTCTTGCCAAGGGGACCAGAGTATCCGCCCGACCCCGATTCGGTGGAATCGACGAATCAGTGAGCGGCCGCGCCGCGACGGCGAGGGATCAGATGCATGATCGCCACCAGCACCGCACCCACGGCCAAGCCGGCCACTGCCGACGCTGCGGTGTTGACCAACCACGGCAGCACCCCACCCCAAGCGGGAACCGACTGCTCTGCGTGATGCACCAGGGCGTACGCCGCGTGCCAGCCCAGCTCATCGAGCCCCACCAGCAGGATGTGGCCACCTACCCACAACATGGCTGCGGTGCCCACGACAGAGATCACCGCCAGCACCCGAGGCATGGCGCGGACCATGCCCTGACCCAACCGCTGGGCCAGCGCAGAGGTGCGTTGGGTCAGGCGCAGGCCCACGTCGTCCATCTTCACGATGATCGCCACCACGCCGTACACCAACATGGTGATCCCGACCGCGACGATGGCCAAGATGATCGCCCGCGACACCAAGCCCTGGTCGGCCACCTCGTTGAGCGCGATGACCATGATCTCGGTGGACAGGATGAAGTCGGTGCGGATCGCGCCGCTGACCATGTCCTGCTCTTCATCGGGGTGGCGACCATCGGTGACGACGTCAGGGTGTTCGACCTCGGCGCCGTGGCCGCTGAGCTTCTCCCACACCTTCTCCGCGCCTTCGTAGCCGAGGTAGGCGCCGCCGAGCATGAGCAGCGGGGTCAACAACCAGGGCAGGAACTGACTGAGGACCAACGCCGCGGGCAAGATGAACACCAGTTTGTTGCGCAACGAGCCGATCGCGATCTTCTTCACGATCGGCAGTTCGCGCTCGGCGGCGACCCCGCTGACGTATTGCGGGGTGACCGCGGTGTCGTCCACGACCACGCCGGCCGCCTTGATGCTGGCCTTGCCTGCGGCGGCACCCACATCATCGATCGAGGCGGCCGCCAGGCGCGCCAGAGCGGCGATGTCGTCGAGCAGCGCGAAGAGCCCTCCGCTCATCGAGGCACCTCGTCGGGATCGCCGCGGCCCATCGCGAGATAGGCGGCGGTGAACTGCCCGCTGGCCAACAGCGCGGCATACCGCGCCACCTCGCCTTCGGCATCGCTGGACAGCGTCTCCACACGCACCCCGTGACGCTCGGCGGTGGCCAGGAGCCGAGTGCGGATCGTTCGATAGTCGGCGTCGTCGAAACCGTCGTCGAAGACCACCAACGAAGGGCGTCGGTCTGCTTCTGGATCGGCGAACGGGTCGGCGAAGACGTCGCGAGCCGGGGCCGACTCCAGGATCGGGAGCAGGTGCTCGGCATCGGCGGCCAACGCGGTCTGCCCGGTGGCTCGTCTGATCGATTCGGCGACCCGCCGGGCCGCCCGCGCGGCGAGGACCGACCCTCCCCACAGCAGCGGGTTGGTGTCGGCGGTGGCAACGGCGAGGTTCTTGGCCGGATTGAGTGCGAGATCTCGAAACGGAGAACACCGCACCGCAACCTCGTCGAGGGCGCCGGCGACGGTCTCGGGGTCGACGGCCGGTGCCAGGCCGAGAGTGTGCAGGAGGTCGAGTACGACGACGGCCGTGGCCAGAGAGTCGTGAGTCACCGACGGGATGACCATGCTGTCTCGACCGCTGGCGTGGTCGGCCACCAGGGACCCTCCGGGGGCCGCGACCACCATCTGACAACCGCGCCGAACCGCCTCAGCCACACCGGAAGCGGCAGCCTCGTCGCTGCCCATCGGCGCCATGACGACGACGAGGTCCAGACCTCCGGCCCATCCGGGCAGGCGGGGGTGCGGCCATGCAACGAACGGCACCGGGCACCACGGCTCGAGGACCGCCCGCAGCAACCGGGCGTCGGGTCCGGCCACGACGACCGCGCGGGGTGGGGTGTCGGCCAGGCGGGCGACGGCGCGGGCGACACCCTCACGGGCTTCGTAGGCCTCCCGCCGGACCCTGGCTCCGGACTCTGCCAGGAAGCGCAGCCGCGGATCGGCGGCCGCGATCGCGTCGGGGTCGTCCAGCCGACTGTCGTCGAACATGTCAGGAAGGCTTGCGGGCCTCGTCGACCAGCAGGACCGGGATGTCGTCGACCACGGGGTAGGCGTTGCCGCAGCCGTTGCAGACCAACTCCTCGCCGTTGACGTCGAGGGCGCCATGACAGGCCGGGCACACGATGAGTTCGAGCAGTTGTGGGTCGAGATTCATGATGGATCCTTCCGGATGAGGGACAAGACAGCGTCACGGACCGCCACCATGGTGGCCTCGTCGGCCCCCTCGGCGTTGAGTCGCAGCAACGGCTCGGTGTTGGACGCGCGCACGTTGAACCACCACTGCTGCGCGCTGACGGTCAGCCCGTCGAGGTGGTCGAGGTCGTAGTCGGCGTACGCCGCGGCGATGCGGGCCGTCGCAGCCTCCTGATCGGCGACCTCTGAGTTGATCTCCCCGGACGCCACATAGCGACGATACGGCGCCAGCAACTGCGAGAGGGGAAGGTCGGATCCGGCCAGGGCCGAGAGGGCGTGGAGGGCGGCCAGCATCCCGGAGTCTGCACGCCAGAAGTCGCGGAAGTAGAAGTGACCGGAGTGCTCGCCGCCGAAGACGGCGTCGGTCTGGGCCATCTGGGCCTTGATGAAGGAGTGCCCGACCCGGGTGCGTACCGGCCGGCCACCCAACTCGGTGACGATCTCGGGCACAGCGCGCGAGGTGATCAGGTTGTGGATCACGGTGGAACCCGGATTGCGGGCCAACTCCCGCGCGGCGATCAGGGCGGTCAGAGCGCTCGGGTCGACCAGATCGCCCAACTCGTCGACGAGGAAGCAACGGTCGGCGTCACCGTCGAAAGCCAGCCCGATGTCGGCTCCGGTCTCGCGGACCTTGCCCTGCAGGTCGCGCAGGTTGTCCGGGTCGATGGGGTTCGCCTCATGGTTGGGGAAGGTGCCGTCGAGGTCGTAGTACATCTCGGTGACGGCGAGGTCGAGGGTGCCCAGGACGGCCGGTGCGGTGTGACCGGCCATCCCGTTGCCGGCGTCGACAACGACGTTCAAACGCCGCCCGGTCACCGGGGCCAGCGATCGCAGATGATCGGCGTAGGCCGGCAACACGTCGAGGTGGGTGATCTCGCCGATCCGGTCGGCGTCGGGCAGCGCCGGGCCCAGGGCAAGGTCGCGGATCTCGGCCAGCCCGGTCTCCATGCCGATCGGCTGGGCGAACTCACGGCACATCTTGATGCCGTTGTACTGAGCGGGGTTGTGACTGGCGGTGAACATCACTCCGGGGCGCGCCAGGTGCCCCGAGGCGAAGTAGAGCCCGTCGGTGGAGCACAGGCCGATCATCACCACGTCCGCGCCGGCCCGGGTGGCGCCCTCGGCGAATGCGGCGGCCAGGCCTGGGGAGCTGGGTCGCATGTCGTGCCCCACCACGACGCTGGCCGCTCCGGTCACCGCCACGAAGGCGCGTCCGACGGCATGAGCGAGGGGTTCGTTGATCTGGTCGGGGACCGTGCCACGAACGTCGTAGGCCTTGAAGGCAGCAGCCGACAACGGCGAGTGGTCCATGCGCCGAACCCTACTCAGCGGGGTCGCGCAGCACGCGCAGGTGTCCTCGCCGACCGACCTCGTGGCCACCTACGGCTCCTTCGGACGGCGCAGGCGGGCGCGCCGCCTCGCGGACCAGGTCCGCCAGGGCCAACAGGTCGTCCTCGGAGGGAGCCGGCTCAGGGTCGTGAGCCAGTCGAACGACATCCCATCCCCGAGGTGCGCTGAGGCGCTCGCTGTGCAGTTGACACAGGTCATAGGCATGGGGTTCGGCGTACGTCGCGAGTGGGCCGAGGACGGCGGTCTGGTCGGCGTACACATAGGTGAGCGTGGCCACCGCGGCGCGCCCGCAGGCGGTCCGGGTGCAGCGGCGCAGGGAACTCACGGACCGGAGGCTACCGCCGAGAACAACACGGTCGGCTTAGGCTCGCGGTGTGGGGATCGACGGGCCGGATCGCAAGCCGCGCAGCGTGCGTGATCGACGAGGTCACGGGCGCCGTGGCCCCGATCTCCTGCCCAGCCTGTTGGCCCCCCACGGGGTCCCGGCTGCCCTGACCAGAAGCGAACGCTTCGACCGGATCGCCCTCCAGGTCCTCGACGAGATCGAGCGGCGGTGGCCACGCGATGTGGAGCACGTGGAGTTGGCCGTCGAGGAGGTTCCGGTCCTGCCGCCGGGGTGGGCCGGGGACGAGATGCCCCTGGGAGCCTTGCGACCGATGCCGGGGGCACGCGCACAACTCGTGGTCTTCCGGCGACCGATCGAGCATCGAGTCGGCTCCCGAGAAGACCTGATGTTGGTCCTCCTGCGCACGATGTGCGACCACTTGGCACCGGTGATCGGGCTGCCACCCAGCGCGATCCATCCCGACTACGAGTAGTCCTCAGTGCGGACGCACGGTGATGGCGGCCCGGGCCGGGTTGGGCCGGACCAGCCCGCTGAGCCCCGCCGACGCGCCGCGCTTGGTCAGCACCGTGGCGACGACCTCACCCGTCGCCGAGACCACCACGGTGCCCGGTTTCGCCGGCAGGTCGAGTACCGACACTGCGCCTTTGCTGAGTCGGACCCGCCGCTCGAAGAGCACCTTCCCATCTGTGCCCACCACGGTGACCTCGGCCAGGGCCGGATCGCGCGGCGCGAGCAGCGCCAGTTGCGCGGTCACGGTCGGATCGAGCACCAGCCCGGCGGCGCCCGGGTAGGCGGTTCCTGAAGGAACACCGACCAATGCCGTAGGCGTGGTGACGCGCAGCGAGGCCGCGACCGGGCCCTGGCTGCTGAGCAGCAGCCCGAGTCCGTCGGCGCCCATCGCCGAGGTGGCGTCGACGGTGCGCGTCGATCCAGCAGGCACCCGCACCGCAGCCAGCCCATCGGGCGCGAACGAGCCGTTGGCGTTGGTGACCGAGACCCGCACCACTGCCTCTCGATCGCCCGGGTTGGCCACCACCAGAGCCAGGTTCTCCTCGGCTCGGTCACCGGCCGCGAAGCCGGGCAGGCCGAGGATGGTGTTGCTCGTCGCAGGCGCCGCCGACGCAGGCAACCAGACCGACGTCGTCGTACCCGAGGGGTCGACCAGGTCTTCACTCATCGCGGCGACCACGAGCCCACGGGTGGTGCTCACCTGGACCGCCAGATCGCCCTTCGCCGGTGCCACCCGCGCCAGATCGACCACGACTTCAGCGCCGCTGGCCACCGAGATCCCGCGCGCCTCCGGCGCCTCGACCCGGCCGCGCGGACCGAACACATCGAGATTGACGATGGCCACTCCGGGGCGCGAGTTGACCAAGATGATCCGCGACGAGTGCGGTGCCGGACCCTTGCCCGCCCCGGCCCCGGTGAACCACCAGGAGGTGCGCGGCTCCAGACACGGCGCCAGGTCCGCGCTGGTGTCGGAGACCTGAGAGGCAAGAACTCCGGTCGAGGTCGTTCTCAGGACGACGGCCCCGATGCCGGACTTGCTCACCTCCCGGCTCTGCCCGGGCCCCAGAACCGTGCGACTCCCCCCGGTTCGTACGCCGGCCGACGATCCATCGAGTCCGGTGGTCGCGACCACGTGGGCCACCGGCCCGTGCCCGGGGCAGACCAGTTCGCGGGTCGCGGTCGAAGAGGCCACCGAGGCCCCTTGTTTCGCGGCCCGCTGGGAGGCGCTCACCGCGCGGGGCAGCATCGCCAACGCGACCACGGTCAACAAGACCAACGCCACGATCGATGCGGTCGCCGCCGGGCCTCCACCAGCCAGGCGACTCCCGACACGGCGAGGAGCCCCTCCGGTCGGGTTGCCACGGGGACCGCTGGTCGCTCGGGAACGTTCGGCCCTTCTCTTGGGGGCGCTCACAGGTCCCTCCGTCGGGTCGGGGCCGCCAACACGATGACCACCACGATCGCGAAGAGTTCGAGCCCGACCAGGGTTCGGCGCCATGGCTGAGCTTCTCGATGGACCCGGTTGAGGTTGCCGGGCGCCTGGATGCGCCACGCGGCATCCCGGGCGCGAGCAGCACTGGCGCGAGACAGCGAAGTGGAGGCGTCCAGTGCCCCGGTGATCGCCGGGCGGGCCGGCACGGGGACGTAGATGTAGGCCAAGCCGTAGTCGGCCAGGCTCGTAGACGCCGCGCTGGCTCTGGGGCTGAACAACGCACCCACGAGGTCGGTCAGTGCTGGATCCGGCTGGGTGAGTGCCGCGATCGCATCGTCGCCGATCCGCCAAGGGCCGTGGCGCAGGACCCGATAGGAGACCCCGTCGCGGGCATCGCCGGTGAGCACGAGGACCCCGCTGTTCTCCCGGTCCACGGCCAGATCACTCATGTAGGCAGGCAACCCGGAAAGCGGTTGCTCGGCCACGGGGCCGGGGAAACCACTCCACACCCACCAGCCCGCCATGGCGATCACCGACAATCCGGCCAGGACGCTGCCACCCAGGGCCACCGGTTGCCGCCACGAGAACCCGGTCGAGCGCACCCATTCCCGCAGGCCGTCTCCGGCCAGCACGGCCGCGCAGA
>CALMLL010000093.1 GCA_937868075.1 uncultured Marmoricola sp.
CCGACGGCGAGTCAGCGCGACTCCGGCCAGACACATGAGCCCACCGGCCCACGTGATCGCAGCAGGGACCTCGCTGAGCACGACCAGGCTGATCAGAGCCGCCAACGGCGGCACGAGATAGGTGCTCACACCCAGCTCACTGGCCGAGACATATCTCAGCGCGTAGGCATAGGTCGTGAAAGCGACCGCAGTCGGGAACACCCCGAGGTAGACCAGTGCGGCCGACGCTGAGAGCGGCGCCGCCTGGAGATCGGACACCAGTCGGGGCGCGAACGGGAGGCAGGCCAGTGCGCCGATGAAGCAGGCGACACCGGTGACCTGGAGGGCCGACAAGGAGCCCACCAGCGGCTTTTGGATGACCAGACTGATCGCATAACTCAGCGCGGCCAGCACGCATAAAGCGACACCGGCGACGTTGGTACGCGCGCCCTCCGATTGGGCCGTGCCGATCACGATCACACCCGCGAAGGCCACGGCCATGCCGAGCATCAGCCATCCAGACAGGCGTTCTCCCAGGGCGATGACGGACAGGAGTGCGATCAGCACCGGCGAGATCTGGATCAGCATGGCCGACGTAGCTGCGTCGATGAGTTGTTCACCGGCATTGAGGGCGACGTTGTAGACGCCGAACCACAGCCCCCCGATGGCCACCAGCCCGAGCCATTGGCGAGGGGTGGGAGACACCCAGGATCGGGAGACCAGGATCGCGACCAGCAAGACCACCGAGCCGACCAACAGCCGACCCAGGGAGAGCGCTCCAGGGGTGAAATGGGGAGCCAGATAGCGGATGCCGACGAACGCGCTGGCCCACAGCACCAACGTCACGGCCAACGCCAGGTGAGCAAGTCCGCGACGATGGGCCACGCAGCGACCCTAGTGGGCTGTGGAACCGGCGACGCCGCCCGGTCTGCCACTGCGCGGCTCAGTCGCTCCGGTCCAGCCCCAGTGGCTCGATGAAAGCCGCAAGATTGCCGGTGGGCTCCCCGCGGGAGATGCGCCACTCCCACTCTTTACGGATGGAGGAGGCGAACCCGAGTTCCAAGATGGTGTTGAACGACTCGTCCGAATAGGCCAGCACCGCCCCGAGCAAGCGGTCGATCTCCGCCGGGGTGACGCTCTGCAGGGGCAGCCGGGCATCCAGATAGATGTCACCGGCGGCGTCGAGCCCGAAGGCCACCGCGTACATCCGCATGTTGCGTTCCAACAGCCACCGATAGACGACCTCGTGGTTCTCATCGGGTCGCCGACATACGAACGCATGCACACCCAGCGAGTGGTCGCCGATGTCGAGCCTGGCCGGGGTCTTGAGCTTGCGTTCTCCGGGCAGGACCACATGGAACATCGCCTCGCCCTGGGCCTCCCATTCCAGTCCCGAGTCGGCGAGAGCGGTCCGGATCGCCTCCGCGGCTCGCTCCTGAAGGCTCATCGGAGCGCGCCCCCGCGAAGCAGTGCGCTGGCATGCCGGTATGCCGACAACGTCGCATCCGTGGTGTGGTCCCAAGTGAACTGCTGAGCCTGATTGACCGCGCCGACCGACAGATCTCTCCACAACTGCGGAGAACTGAGGATCTTGTCGAACACCCGGGCATAGTCGGCCGGATCGTGCCCCTCGACGAGGAAGCCCGACTCACCATCACGCACGGCGGTGCGAAGTCCGCCGACGGCAGCAGCGACGACGGGGGCGCCGCAGGCTTGGGCCTCGATGGCTACCAACCCGAACGACTCGTTGTAGGAGGGCACGCAGACCACGCTCGCGGCGGAGAACCAGTCGGCCAGTTCGGTGCGTGAGGCCGGCGGCACGAAGCGCACCACATCCTCCAAACCCAGCCGACGAGTCAACTCCTGCAGCGCATGCGGCCGATCCAACCCGGTGCCGGAGGCGCCTCCCACGATGGCGACCACCAACTCGGAACGAAGGCCGGGCTGACGGGCCAACAACTGCGCAGCCGCGTTGATCAGCACGTCGGGGGCCTTCAAGGGCTGGATGCGACCGGCGAAGACCAGAACGTGAGCACTGGGCGGCAACCCAAGTCGATCACGGGCCCCCGGCCGACGGGTGAACGCGTCAAGATCGACCCCAGGGTGGACCACCTCGATTCGGCGAGGGTCGGCGGCGTAGAACTCGACCAGTTCGCGGGCTTCCTCGGTGGTGTTGGCGATCAGCATGTCCGCGGCCGCGACCACCTGCTCCTCGCCGAAGACTCGCGTAGCCGGCTCGGGGGTGTCCCCCTCGGCCAACAGGGCGTTCTTGACCTTCGCCATGGTGTGCATGGAGTGCACCAGAGGCACTCCCCAGCGGTCCCGGGCCAGAGCCCCGACCTGACCGGAGAGCCAGTAGTGGGAGTGGACCAGGTCGTAGTGGCCCGGGTCCTCGGCCGCCTCGGAACGAAGCACCTCCCGGGCGAACGTGCACAACTGGCCGGGGAGTTCGCTCTTGGTGAGCCCCTCGAATGGGCCGGCCACGACGTGATGGACCCGGACCCCGTCGTACGCATCGACGAGCGGGGGGAGATCGGAGGATCGGGCCCGGGTGAAGATGTCGACCTGGGTGCCACGGCCGGCGAGGCGACGGGCCAACTCGATGACATAGACGTTCATGCCGCCGGCGTCACCGGTGCCGGGCTGATCGAGCGGAGAGGTGTGGAGGCTGATCATCGCCACCCGCCGCAAGGGGGTGGACTCGTGGGACTGGCCGCCGAGCCAGCGCGCGCGGTCATCCAAACGCGTCATCGTCACCCCCATCTGGTCAGTCTTGGCCCAACGTCGGGCCCACCGAACCCTATTCCGCCTCGTTCTAGGCTGGCCCCATGTGGCCACACCTGCAGCGCCCGGTCCTGCTCTACGACGCCGACTGCGGCTTCTGCACCCGCTCGGCCGGATGGACCGTCCCGTTGGGCTGCGAGGTGAGCATCGCGTCGTGGCAGTCCTGGGACATCGCCGCTGTCGGGATCACCCCCGAGCAGGCCGACGAACGGGTGCACCTGGTCAGTTCCACAGGAGTTCTCACCGGCCACGAGGCCATTGCGGCCGCCCTGCGCACCAGCCGCCGCTGGTGGGTGAAGGCCACCGGGTGGTTGCTCGCCCGGCGGGCAATGGCGCCCCTCGGCTCGTTGGCCTACGCCACGGTGGCGGCCAATCGATTTCGCCTGCCCGGAGGGACTGCGGCCTGCCGAATCGACTCGCCGGAGCGTCCCGCATGAGGAAGATCGCGGTCGTCACGGGCGCCTCCTCGGGGATAGGTGCCGCCACTGCTCGGGCGCTCGGTGATGCTGGGTTCCACGTGGTGTGCGCGGCTCGTCGCGCCGACCGGCTCTTCGAGGTCGCAAGCGCATGTGGGGGCACGGCGGTGGTGTGCGACGTCGACGTTGACGACGACGTGTCTGCTCTTGCGGCTGCTGCCGGCGACCGGGTCGACATCCTGGTCAATTGCGCTGGCGGCGCCTTCGACGCCGCCCCGGTGGCCACCGCCGACCTCGATGTCTGGGCGCGGATGTACTCGGTCAACGTGCTCGGCCTGGTGCGGGTCACCCAAGCCCTCCTTCCCGCCTTGCGGGCCAGCGGCAACGCGCTGGTCATCAACATCGGTTCGACCGCCGGGCGCGCCGCCTATGAGGGTGGGGGTGGCTACACCGCGGCCAAGCACGGGACCAAGGTGATCACCGAGACGCTCCGGTTGGAACTCATCGAGGAGCCGATCCGCTTCTGCGAGATCGCGCCGGGGATGGTGGCGACCGAGGAGTTCGCGCTGGTCAGATTCGCCGGCGACCAGGCCCGCCGTGACGCGGTGTACGCCGATGTGGACGAACCGCTGGTGGCCGAAGACATCGCCGAGGCCGTGCGCTGGCTCACCACTCTGCCCAGACATGTCAGCGTCGATGAGATGGTGATCCGGCCGAAGGCTCAGGCCGCCCAGCACAAGCTGTATCGAGGCCGGATCTGGCAGCGACCCCCCGCCGACGGCGGCGTGGATGCCCAGGCCCGCTCGGGCACGTAGAATCTGGACTCGACCCCCTCACTACCGCGCCGATCCGGCGTGCCCGGAAAGGCCTTCATGACCTCCCTGACTCGAGGCGATCTGCGCAATGTCGCGATCGTCGCCCACGTCGACCACGGCAAGACGACCCTGGTGGACGCCATGCTGCATCAGGCCGGAGCCTTCTCTGAGCACGAGGCAGAAGGTGTGGCCGAACGCGTGATGGATTCTGGTGACCTGGAGCGCGAAAAGGGCATCACCATCTTGGCCAAGAACACCTCGGTGCACTACCGGGGCCCCTCCGCAGCGGCCTCCCCCACCGGCGAGGTGATCCTCAACATCATCGACACCCCCGGCCACGCCGACTTCGGCGGAGAGGTCGAGCGCGGTCTCTCGATGGTCGACGGAATCGTCCTCCTGGTCGACGCCAGCGAGGGGCCGCTCCCGCAGACCCGGTTCGTCTTGCGCAAAGCGCTCAACGCCGACATGCCGGTGGTGCTGGTGGTCAACAAGGTCGACCGCTCCGATGCCCGGATCTCCGAGGTGGTGGATGAGACCTACGAACTCTTCATGGATCTCCTGGACGACTCCCACAGCCAGGATGCCCTCGACTTCCCGGTGGTCTACGCCTCGGCGAAGGCCGGACGCGCCAGCACCGATCAGCCCGCCAACGGCGGCATGCCCGACTCCCCCGACCTCGAGCCGTTGTTCCGCACGATCGTGGAGACCATCCCGGCCCCGACGTACGACGAGGGCGCACCTCTGCAGGCCCACGTGACCAACCTCGACGCCTCGCCGTTCCTGGGCCGATTGGCTCTCGTCCGAGTGCACCAAGGCACCCTTCGCAAGGGCCAGCAGGTGGCCTGGATGAAGGCCGACGGAAGCACCACCAACGTCAAGATCACCGAACTCCTGATCACCGAGGCGCTGGAGCGCAAGCCCGGGGAGCAGGCAGGACCCGGCGACATCGTCGCGATCGCCGGCATCCCCGACATCATGATCGGGGAGACCCTCGCCGACCCCGACAACCCGATCGCGTTGCCGCTGATCAAGGTCGACGAGCCGGCCATCTCGATGACCATCGGCACCAACACCTCGCCGCTGGCCGGCCGTGGTCCGACCAAGAACACCAAGGTGACCGCGCGCCTGGTCAAGGACCGCCTCGATCGCGAACTGGTCGGCAACGTCTCGTTGCGCGTGCTGCCGACCGAACGTCCGGACGCTTGGGAGGTCCAGGGCCGAGGCGAGTTGGCGCTGGCGATCCTGGTCGAGCAGATGCGCCGCGAAGGCTACGAACTGACCGTGGGGAAGCCCCAAGTGGTCACCCGCGAGGTCAACGGCAAGCTGCACGAGCCGGTCGAGCGCCTCACGATCGACGCCCCCGAGGAGTACCTCGGCTCGATCACGCAGTTGCTGGCGGTGCGCAAGGGCCGCCTGGAGCAGATGACCAACCACGGCACTGGTTGGGTGCGCATGGACTTCCTGGTTCCCTCTCGCGGCCTGATCGGCTTCCGCACCGAGTTCTTGACCGAGACCCGGGGCACCGGGATCGCCCACCACGTGTTCGAACGCTACGAACCGTGGCACGGCGAGATCCGCTCGCGTTCCCAGGGCTCCCTGGTGGCCGATCGGGCGGGGGCCGCGACGGCGTACGCCATGACAAACCTGCAAGAGCGCGGGGTGCTGTTCGTCGAGCCCACCACCGAGGTCTACGAGGGCATGATCGTGGGCGAGAACTCCCGTGCCGACGACATGGACGTCAACATCACCAAGGAGAAGAAGCAGACCAACATCCGCTCCTCCACGGCCGACAACTTCGAGAAACTGATCCCGCCGAAGCGCCTCTCACTCGAGCAGAGCCTGGAGTTCTGCCGCGAGGACGAGTGCTGCGAGGTGACCCCCGACGCGGTCCGGATCCGCAAGGTGGTGCTCGATCAGAACGAGCGGGCCAAGACCGCTTCTCGGGCCCGCAAGTCCCAGTAGCCCCGGCCCGTCATCGGGGCTACTCGTCCCGGTCAGCGCCCCCGGGCAGGAGCCCCGCGCCGCCCGGCGGAGCGCCGACGGTTGCGGCCTCGGCTGGGCGCGGAGTTCCGAGCAGGCGTCCCGCTCGCCGTCGGCGCAGGCAGCCCGCCGGGTACGAGTGCGCGAGCCCCGGGCGCGAGTTCACGCAACACCGGGTGGTCGGGCGAGTTCACCTTGGTGGTGGTCGGGGTGATGCCGGCGGCTCGAGCCAGACTGCGCACATCCGCACGCTGCTCGTCGGTCATCAAGGTGATTACCGTGCCGGCAGCGCCCGCACGAGCGGTTCGTCCGGAGCGGTGGAGGTACGACTTGTGCTCGGCAGGCGGGTCGGCGTGGATGACCAGCGCGACATCGTCGACGTGGATCCCGCGCGCGGCCACATCTGTGGCGACCATCGTCATCGCCTGACCGGAGTGGAACGCTGCCAGGTTGCGGGTGCGGGCGTTCTGGCCCAGATTGCCGTGCAGGTCGACGGTGGGCACGCCCGACTTGTTCAACTGGCGGGTCAGCGCTTTGGCACCGTGCTTGGTGCGAGTGAACACAAGGGTGCGACCGGGCGCGCTGGCAAGGTCGACCAGCACTGGGACCCGCTGATCGCGGCTGATGTGCAAGACGTGGTGGCTCATCAACGCGACCGGGGACTGGGCCGAGTCGGCCTCGTGCGTCTTCGGTCGCACCAGGAACTGGCGGACCAAGGCGTCCACGGCCCCGTCGAGGGTGGCCGAGAACAGCATCCGCTGGCCTCCGGTCGGCGTGGACTTGAGCAGGCGTCGAACCGCAGGCAGAAAGCCCAGGTCGGCCATATGGTCGGCCTCGTCGAGGACCGAGATCTCCACCCGATCCAGCACCACGTGGCCCTGGCCGATCAGATCCTCCAGTCGCCCGGGGCAGGCGATCAGCACGTCCACCCCCTCCTGGAGGGCACGGACCTGCGGTCCCTGGCCGACGCCACCGAAGACGGTGGTCGTGCGCAGCCCGGCGGCCCTGGCTAGCGGGGCGAACGTCGCGTTGATCTGAGTGGCCAGTTCCCGCGTGGGTGCGAGCACGAGAGCGCGTGGTCGCTTCGGCGTACGCCGACCGGACGCGGAGAGCCGAGTCACGATCGGTAGCGCGAAAGCGAGGGTCTTGCCGGAGCCGGTGCGACCCCGCCCGAGGACGTCGTGTCCGGCCAGGGAGTCGGGAAGAGTGGCGGTCTGGATGGGTGTGGGGGTGGTGATGTCCTGGGTGGCGAGGATGCGGACCAGGTTCGCGGGCACACCGAGGTCGATGAAGGTCGTGCTGGGCATGGGGAGACTGCTTTCTGCAGCGTGAGGGCAAATGACCCGTCGGCGGCCGGAAAGTCGAGAGGAGACCAGCCCCGCGCGAAGCCTTCACTAGCGGCTTACAAGCACGGACTAACTCGCGACGAGTACTTCGACGAGTTGATGACCCCAGGCTACCGTGCCGGGGCCCGGAAGCTTGCATCGGCGGAATGACTGCTCCCTTAGGCCACGTCGCAAGGACCCGACATGAGAGCCGTGGGTGCGCTTAAGGCCGACCCGAGGTTCTCTTGTTGATCCAGCTCAAAGCCGGCCAGGTGACCTCGGGGAAGTACCGCTTCATCGGATGAGGCGGATCAAGCCTCGGCGACGAGATCCGCAGAACGGGTTGACCGTCGATCGATTGGGTCTCAGCCAGCAAGTCAGAGTCAGCAGCCCAATGTTCGACTGCGGGTGCCCAGAGGTCAGGGTCTCCCCATGTCGCGTACATCTTGTGCGGTGAGACCGCGAATGGTTTGAGGCCATGAGCGGTCGCGCGCCAGGCCGCTGCGGCGACACCGGGGGTATGTTCGGATCGATAGTCGTCCAACACCACCACACCATCGGTCTTGAGCAGCTTCTGGGCCACCTCGAGGTCGGCTGCAACGTGCTCATAGAGGTGCGAGGCATCGATATGGACGAAGCGGTGCGTCCCAGATGTTGCGTAGTCGGCGATGCTCGTGCTGAGTCCTTGAACGACAACAGGGAGCTGTGGGTGGAACCTCACATAGTTCGCCTCGAACGCGGCCCTCGTCAGCCCGGGATAGGAGCCGTCCAATTCCCGTTGGTTGTCTGCTGAATCGGCCGGCTCACCGAAAAGGTCGACGACTGTGAAGGTGTCATCGGGACCGACCTGCTCGCCGATAACCACCGCGCTTGCCCCATAGAACACGCCCATCTCGGCGAGATCACCCCCGAGACATGAGGCTGTTTCACGCAGCAGCAGACGAAACAGGGCGATGTCGGGCTCCCGGAAGGCACCTACGATGGTGTCAAGGTCTGCCTGGCTTATCGGCTCCACAAAGTGACACTCTAAGCCAGGCACGACGTCGCCCGAGCTCAGGCAAGTTCGTCCTCCAAAAGTGGGTCTGGTCTGGGCCTTGGCGGGGCACCACAATGGCTTGCAGCCATGCCTACCCGGACCGAACTACGGGGGAACGACGTGTCCGACGCAGCGCCACTGGGGGGTCTTCGCGCGCATGCGGAGCAAACACCTGACGTCGACATCTACGCAGTCGGCTCCCCGTACGCCTTC
>CALMLL010000094.1 GCA_937868075.1 uncultured Marmoricola sp.
GCGACTCGGTGTAGTCGACTCCACGCTGCACCCATGCACTCAAGGTGTCGCCGGGTTCGGTGACCTTCAGCCAACCCGCCATGGTCCGACCACCCATGTCGAACAGATCGACTGCAGGCGGGTCCAGCAGGTCTTCGACGGTGGCGGGGTCCACTCGAACCATCATTCCGCCACCGCTGTTGGCGGCGACCGCCATGTGGCCATGGATCATGAAGCCGACCCCGCCGAACATCTTCTTCTCGATCAGACCAGGGTGGTCTCGCAGTAGGTCTCGGATGTCACCGGCCAACACTTCGTCATACGCCATGACAGGAGTATGCGGCCGCGACGCTCAGATGGCAGGGTGGGCGCGTGATCACGTGGATGACCGCCTTCATCGACGCACCCCGAGACCGCTTCGAACTCGAGGCGGCCAACTGGTCGAAGGTCACGGAGATGGAGTTGTCGTCGTGGCGGGGCACTGACTCGGAGTTCGCCACCTTCGTACCCGCCGAGGGCGACGCCTTCCTCCGATTCCAACGAGTCGGCGGCCCCGCCAGGATCCACCTCGATGTCCACGTCGACGATCCACGGGCTGCCTCGGCACGGTCGGTGGAGTTGGGCGCCACTCAGGTCGCCGACCACGGCTATCTGGTGATGAGGTCCCCGACGGGCTTCACCTTCTGTTGGGTACCGGCTCACAGCGATCAGAAGAGACCGTTGCCGACCAGCCACGGGTCGCTGGTCGACCAGGTCTGTCTCGACGTCGACCCCGACGGGTTCGCTGCGGAAGTGGACTTCTGGGCAGCCGTCACCGGCTGGGAACCCCGACAGAGCCCGTTTCCTCAGTTCGTGTCCATCACCGGCGCCGACTCCATGCCGATCCGACTTCTCGTGCAGCGACGAGACGACCCTTCCGGAGCCACGACGGCACACCTTGACCTGGCTGCCACGGACTACGAGGCCGAGGCCATTCGACATGAGCGTCTCGGGGCTCGGGTGGTTCGTCGGGGAGCGATGTGGACGACACTGCGCGACCCCGCCGGGTTGGACTACTGCGTCACCGGTCGACCGCCTGCCCTCGGTCCGCGATAGTGCCGCTCACCCCAGCCTGCGGCGAGAGGTGAGCAACGACCACAGATGGCCGACGTAGACCACCAAGGCGCCGAGTGCCAGTGAGTGCCCCACGGCATCTCGGCCCACAGCCCAGCCCACGCAGGCCAGGCACAGCAGCGCCCAGGTCAGCGCATGACCCCAGCGCAGGGCGAAACCTCGAAGGTGACCGGTGGCGCTGACGTGGCGTGGTGGGCGACGTGACCAGGCCAGACTGATCAGGGCGCAGGCGGCCGCGTAGGCCCAGAAGGGCAGCCCGAACCAACCTGCGCGCATCGCCGGTCAGGACGCAGCGTCGGGTCCTGGCGGCACCTTGATCCCCGTGGCCGAATGACAGCGATAGCCGTGAGGGTTCTTCGCGAGGTACTGCTGGTGGTAATCCTCGGCGTAGTAGTAGGTCGGGGCCGGCTTGATCTCGGTGGTGATCGCCCCATAACCCCGACGAACCAACTCGGGTTCATAACGGGCGGTGATCTCCCGCGCTACCTCTTCTTGGCCGGGGCTGGTGAGGTAGATCGCCGAGCGGTACTGCGTTCCGTGGTCGTTGCCCTGACGCATCCCCTGGGTGGGGTCGTGGACCTCGTAGAAGGCGGTCACCAGGTCGGCGTACGAGACGATCGCGGGGTCGAAGACGACTCTGACCGCCTCGGTGTGACCGGTGCGACCCGAGCAGACCTCCTCGTACGACGGGTGCGGGGTGAGCCCACCGGCGTATCCCACCGACGTCGACCAGACCCCGGGGACCTGCCAGAAGATCTCCTCGGCTCCCCAGAAGCACCCGAGCCCGAACAACGCGACCTCGAGACCCTCGGGGACGGTGTCGGTGACCAGGGGAGCGTCGAGAACCCGGTGCCGTTCGGCCAGGGCGAAGGGCCGCTCGGGGCGACCGGTCAGCGCCTGGTCAGGAGTGGGGAGTTCGGTCTTGTGGCGGGAGAACAGCATCTGGCGATGGTACGTGAACCCACCTGGGGAGGTGCCTCCTCGCAAGAAGGGTAGGTACGCTCGGCCCGTGACCCGCGAACACGTTCACAAGGCCGGGTTCGAAACCCGGGCGATCCACGCCGGCTACGAGCCGGACCCGATGACGGGGGCGGTGATTCCGCCCATCTACGCCACCAGCACCTACAAGCAGGACGGCGTGGGCGGGCTGCGCGGCGGGTATGAGTACAGCCGCAGCGCCAACCCCACCCGCACCGCGCTGGAGACGACGATCGCGGCTCTGGAGCACGGCGAGCGCGGGTTCGCCTTCGCCAGCGGTTTGGCCGCCGAGGACACGCTGCTGCGCTCGCTGACCAAGCCCGGAGACCACCTGGTGATCCCCGACGACGCCTACGGCGGCACATTCCGCCTTATCGACAAGGTCGCGGTGCCCTGGGGGCTCACACACACCCCGGCACACGTGGCCGACCTCGATGCGGTCGCCCGGGCCATCCGGCCGGGACTGACCACGATGGTTTGGGTGGAGACGCCGACCAACCCGCTGCTCAACATCGCCGACATCGAGGCCTTGGCCAGCCTGGCCCACGACGCCGGCGCCCTGCTGGTGGTCGACAACACGTTCGCGTCGCCGTACCTCCAGCAGCCACTGGGCCTGGGCGCCGATGTGGTGGTCCACTCGACCACCAAGTACGTCGGCGGGCACTCCGACGTGGTCGGCGGTGCCCTCGTCGTGCGCGATCTCGACCTGGCGGAGAGGATCGGCTTCCACCACAACGCGATGGGTGCGGTCGCCGGACCGTTCGATGCCTGGCTGACGCTGCGCGGGGTCAAGACGCTCGGGGTCCGGATGGACCGTCACTGCGACAACGCCGAGCGGATCGTGGAGTTCCTGGCCGAGGATCCGAGGGTGGCCCAGGTCTTCTATCCCGGATTGCCGACCCACCCCGGCCACGTGGTGGCCGCGCGACAGATGGCCAGGTTCGGCGGCATCGTCAGTTTCCGGGTCGCCGGGGGCGAACAAGCCGCCCTGGACGCCTGCGCTCGGGCCGAGATCTTCACTCTGGGGGAGTCACTGGGCGGGGTGGAATCCCTGATCGAGCACCCCGGCCGCATGACTCACGCCTCCGTCGCCGGAACCGATCTGGAGGTGCCTGCGGACCTGATCCGTCTCAGCGTCGGCATCGAGACGATCGACGACCTGCTCTCCGATCTTGATAGGGCCTTGGGATGAACCACGTCTTGTGCGTCGACTTCGGATCCACGTTCACCAAGGCGGCGCTGGTCGATGTCGACAGCGGCGATCTGCTCGGCACTGCCAGCCATCCCACGACGATCGAGTCCGATGTCCTGGAGGGCTTCGCTGCCTGTCGCTCGGCACTCGGGGCCCCCGAGGTGCCGGTGCTGGCCTGCTCGTCGGCAGGCGGTGGTCTGCGGATCGCGGTGGTGGGCAACGAGGAACTCGTCACCGCTGAGGCTGGTCGCCGGGTCGCGTTGAGCAGCGGCGGCAAGGTGGTCCGGGTCAGTCACGGCCGGCTCGACACCTCCGGACTGGCCGCGCTCGCCGAGGCCGAGCCGGATGTGATCCTTCTGGTCGGCGGCACCGACGGCGGCAACAGCGAGGTGTTCCGAGCCAACGCGGTGGCGCTGGCAGACGCCTCCTGGTCAGGGCCGGTGGTGGTGGCCGGTGACGTGGAGGCCCAGGAGGAGGTCGCGGCGGTGCTTTCGGCAGCGGCGACGCCGTACGTCGTGGCCGACAACGTCGTACCCAAGATCGGGGTCCTGGCGCCGGAGTCGGCGCGAGTCGCGATCCGGGAGATGTTCTTGAGGCACGTGATCGGAGGCAAACACCTCAGTGCCTCCGACGGTTTCGTCGAGATGGTCCGCGGCGCCACCCCCGACATCGTCCTGACCGGAGTGGAGGTGCTGGCCGCGCAGGTCGGGGATGTCGTCGTCGTCGACATCGGAGGCGCCACCACCGACGTGCACTCGGTGATCGCACTCGACCCGGAGGAGGGGGCGCTCAGTCGCGAGGTCGTGGCCACCACGCCGGTCACCCGCACGGTTGAAGGTGACCTGGGGATGCGCTGGAGTGCTGCCTCCACGGTCGCGGCCGGGATCGATGCCGGACTCCTGGATGAGTCGATGACCCCGGCCGGGCGTCACCGTCACGACGAGCCGGGCTATCTCCCGGACTCGCCCGGAGAAGAGGCCGTGGACGAGGCGATCGCGACGACAGCCGTCGTGTTGGCCACACGTCGCCACTGTGGTCGCTCCCGGGTGGTGCTGGGGCCTGACGGGCGTGTCGTCGAACGCAGCGGCAAGGATCTACGCCAGGTCGACCTTCTCGTCGGGTCCGGCGGAGTGCTGCGACACAACGGCCCGGCGATGGGCCAGCGGGTGCTCGCCTCGGTCACCGGTGCGTCGCCGGACGGGTGGCAGTATCCCGAAGATCCACGGATCGTCGTGGATCGTGACTACGTGCTCGCCGCCGTCGGTCTCCTTGCCGCCGACCACCCCGCGGCCGCGTCGGCGTTGGCTCAGCGGTTGCGCTGAACTGCCCAAGCTTCCCGAACCGGTCGCTACTGTGGAGGCGTGAACGCGCCTTCAGGTCAACGCTCCGGGTTCTTGGCCCGGCTGCGGCGTACGTCGCCGGGCGGCGCCGACGAGGCGGCGACCGAACGCTTCGCCGACCGGGTGGCACAACAGTGGGCTGGAGTGCGGGCCGCCCAGCGGCGTTCAGCGGACACCCCCGAGGTCGATGCCGGCCCCTCCAACTTCTCGCGCGCCCAAGTGCCGTGGGCCTTCGACCTGGCCGCTGCCTGGGCTTGGCGGGTGATCGTGATTGCCATCGCGGTCTACGGCACGCTGTGGCTCTTGGCGTACTTCGCGTTGATCGTGTTGCCGCTCCTGGTCGCGTTGCTGATCGCGGCCATGATGATCCCGGTCCTCAATCTCTTGATGAAGTGGGGACTCCCGCGCGGCGTGGCTGCGATGCTGATCATGATCGTCGGTCTGCTGGTGGTCGGCGGACTGCTCACATTCGTGGGTCAGCAGGTCTCCAGCGGCATCGGCGATCTCTCCAAGCAGGTGGTCCAGGGCATCGAGACCGTCCGCACCTGGCTCTCCGACGGCCCGCTCAAGATCAGTGACAACGAGATCCAGAAGGCCCTGCAGAAAGTGCAGGACTCCCTGACCGGTCTCGAGAGCGGCACCGTCTTGGGTCACGTGACCGCGCTGGGAACGACGGTGGGGCATGTGGTCGCCGGCTTCTTCATCGCGCTCTTCGCGACGTACTTCTTCCTGGCCGATGGCCCTCGGATCTGGACCTGGTTCGTGCGGATGTTCCCCCGTGCCGCCCGCCTGCGCACTGACTCCTCCGGCAAGGTCGCCTGGATCTCGCTGACCCAGTTCGTCAGAGCCACTGTTTTGGTGGCGGCCACCGACGCGATGGGCATCATGATCGGCGCCTACATCCTCGGGGTTCCCTTCGTCGCTGCCATCGGGGTGCTGGTGTTCCTCGGTGCCTTCGTGCCCATGGTCGGGGCCACCATCTCCGGCACCGTGGCGGTGCTGGTGGCGCTGGTCTCCCACGGGTTCTGGACCGCAGTGTGGATGCTCGGCGTGGTCGTCTTGGTACAGCAGTTCGAGGCGCATGTGCTGCAGCCGTTCCTGATGGGCCGATTCGTCTCGGTGCACCCGCTGGGTGTGATCGTGGCCATCGCCTGCGGCGTCGTGGTGGCCGGCGTGGCCGGTGCGTTGATCGCCGTGCCGTTCGCAGCAGCCCTCAACGCGGTGGTCCAGCACCTGTCGTCCGAACCCCTCGATCCTCCGGCCGATCCAGAGGCGCCCGGTGATCCGCCACCTGCCGAATCTCCTCCAGAGGTCGTTGCGGAGCCCACTGAGGGCTAGCCTGCAGCCCATGACGACAACGGTGTCGCTGGCCGACATTCGGCGTGCCCGCGAAGAACTCCAGGGCACATCCATCTACACCCCGATGGAGGGAGCCCGCTGGCTCTCCGACCAATGCGGCGGCCCGGTCTGGCTCAAGGCGGAGAACCTGCAGCGCACCGGCTCGTTCAAGATCCGCGGCGCCTACGTCCGAATCAAGAACCTCACCGACGAGGAGAAGGCTCGCGGCGTCGTTGCCGCCTCGGCCGGCAACCACGCCCAGGGGGTCGCGCTGGCCGCACAGATGCTCGGCATCAAGGCCACCGTCTACATGCCCGACGGGGCCCCGATTCCCAAGCTCAACGCGACCCGGGGGTACGGCGCCGAGGTGCGCTTCCACGGCGCTTTCCTCGACGAATCCCTGGTCGCGGCTCGACAGTTCGCCGACGAGACCGGGGCGGTGCTGATCCACCCCTTCGACCACGTCGACATCGTGCGTGGGCAGGGCACCTGTGGGCTCGAGATCGCCGAACAGGCCCCCCAGGCCGAGACGATCCTCGTTCCCCTCGGGGGAGGCGGATTCCTGGCCGGCATCGCGATCGCGGTCAAGGAGACCTGCCGCGAGGCGGGACGCCCCGAGCCACGCATCATCGGGGTTCAGGCCAAAGGCGCTGCGGCCTATCCGGCTTCACTGGCCCAGGGTCGCCCGGTCGCGGCCCAGAACATGCTGACCATGGCCGACGGCATCGCCGTCGGGCTCCCCGGGATGGTGCCCTTCCAGGCGATCCAGGACTATGTCGACGACGTGATCACGGTCTCTGAACGGGCCATGTCGCAGGCGATGGTGATGCTGCTCGAGCGGGCCAAACTGGTCGCCGAGCCCGCGGGGGCGGCCGCAGTCGCGGCCATTTCGGAGAACCCCTCCGCCTTCACCACCCCCACCGTGGCGGTGCTCTCGGGCGGCAACGTGGACCCCCTGCTCATGGGCAAACTGATCCGGGTCGGCATGGCCGAGGCCGGACGCTACTTGCAGGCCACGGTTCACATCCCCGACGTACCTGGCGGGCTGGCGACGCTGGTCACCGAACTGGCCGGGCTGCGGGCCAATGTCATCGAGGTGGCACACGAACGCATCTCGACCGATCTGAGCCACGACGAGGTCGCGGTCAGGCTGCAGTTGGAGACGCGGGGCCGCGATCACGCTGAGGCGGTCGTGGCCCGGTTGCGCGATCTCGGCTACACCGTCATCGCCTGAGGCCGCAGCCGACTACTGGGCGTAGGGCTTGGCGTCGACGACCTCGACGGTGATGGTCCTGCCGTTGGGGGCCTCGTAGGAGACCGAGTCCCCGATCCGGGCGCCCACGAGCGCCGAACCCAAAGGTGACTGCGGGCTGAACACGGCCAGACCGTCTTCGGCCATCTCCCGAGCGCCGAGCAAGAAGGTGTCGGTGTCAGAGTCGCCGGCGAAGCGGTAGGTCACCAGGAAGCCCGGGGAGATGGTGCCGTCGTCCTCGGCTTCACCGACCTGAGCAAGGCGGAGCATCTCTTCGAGTTGGGTGATCCGGAACTCCAACTTGCCCAGCTCGTCGCGAGCAGCGTGGTAGCCGCCGTTCTCCTTGAGGTCACCCTCGTCGCGGGCGGCGCTGATCCGCTCGATGATCTCGTGACGCTGCGGGCCCTTGAGATCGGCCAGTTCGGCGGCGAACTTGTCGTGGGCTTCTTGGGTCAGCCAGATGATGGTGCGTTCGTCGATGTTGGTCATGTCCGGAACTCCTCATCCGAATAGAGGTAGGCAGTAGTGGGGGCTAGGTAGGTGTTCGGTGCCGGCGGCCGCTCGCGCGGGGGCCGCCACGGGCAAGTATCAAAGTCTAACCCGGGTGTTGAGAGTTCGCGATCTCACTTTGGTTACTACTTGGTAGCACAATGCACCAGTTCGACCGACGTGGCACGGCGTTCGGTGCGGAAACTCACCCGATAGCGCCCGTCGGACGTTACCGGCACGGACGTTTCTCCGACGGTCTGATGATCGGTTGCCGTCGCCCGGAGCAGACACGATCCCTGCGAGCTGGAATTGCGCACGCGGGCGTCGTACGTCGCGGTGACCTGGCGGTCCGAATCGATGGTGAAGGAGACCAGCCCACCGCGCACCGGCGGAGTGCTGTGATACCAGGCGGTCCATCCCAACCACACCAGGAAGACCACGGCCAACGCCCCCACGACCAGCACGGCCGCCCGGCGGCGGCCGGGTCGCGCGCCGCCGTAGCGCTGGGCCATCAGATCGTCCATTCCAGGAGGTTAGCCCGAGGGTGGACTACCCACTGCGACCAGGTCGACCACCACGTGGCCGCGGGCCGGTGCCTGCCCCTGCGATCACTACGATGACGCCCATGCCCGACCGGCTCCGACTCATGCACGTGCATGCGCACCCCGACGACGAGTCGTCCAAGGGCGCGGCCAGCACCGCGAAGTACGTCGCCGAGGGAGTCGACGTGCATGTGGCGACCTGCACCGGGGGCGAACGCGGCTCGGTCCTGAACCCCAAGATGGACCGCCCCGAGGTGTGGGACAACATCACCGAGATCCGCCGCGCCGAGATGGAAGCGGCCCGCGACATCTTGCAGATCCGCCAGGACTGGCTGGGGTTCGTCGACTCGGGATGGCCCGACGGCGACCCCAAACCGCCACTGCCGGAGGGCTGTTTCGCGGCGATGCCGGTGGCGGAGGCGGCCGAAGCGCTGGTGCGGGTGATCCGGCAGTTCCGGCCCCACGTGCTCACGACGTACGACGAGAACGGCGGCTATCCACACCCCGACCACATCCAGTGCCACAACATCAGCGTGGCCGCCTTCGAGGCCGCCGGTGACCCCGACCGTTATCCCGACGCCGGGGCGCCCTGGCAGCCGCTGAAGCTCTACTACCACCACGCCTTCCATCGAGAGCGCACCCAGGCGATGTCGGATGCGATGATCGCGGCCGGGCTGGACTCGCCGTACCTGGAGCGGTTGGAGCAGTGGAAGCCCGACCCCGAACATGCCGCCCGAATCACCACGAAAGTGCCGTGTGCGGACTACTTCGACGTGAGGGACCGGGCATTGCGAGCACACGCGACCCAGATCGACCCGGATGGCCCGTGGTTCCACTGCCCGATCGAGATCCAACGCGAGTGCTGGCCGACCGAGGACTACGAGCTTGCTCGCAGCCTCGTCCCGGCCGATGTCCCCGAAGACGACCTGTTCGCGGGCATCCGGGGCACGTCATGGGCGACCCCCTAGCCACCGCGGCGTACGCCGGGGGCAACGTGCTCAACGGCCTAGTGAGACACTGAGCCCATGCCGCTGCAGTTGATCACCTGGATCGTCTTCTTCGTCGACAAGGTCCCCGAGGACAACGACGTCGTCGCTGGCCCCTGGGGGGCCATCGTGATCGTGGGGATGATCGTGGCGACGGTCGTGTTGCTGTTCAGCTTCAGGAAGCAACTGCGCCGGGTCGACAATGCCGGGTTGCCCTCCAAACAGGACCCCCAGGACTAGCTGCGGCGCACTTTGACCAGCACGTCGTAGGCCGTGCCAGCCTCGGTGACGCGGGGGACGCGTCCGGCCTCCTCGATGAGGAGGTCATCGGTGTGCAGGGCATCGAGCACATCGTCGGCCACATAGAGGCAGTCGGGGTCTTGGGGTCCGCCCACTCCCTCGGTGAGGTTGCTGGAGTCGTGACCGATCACGAACAAGGTGCCGCCGGGGCGTAGGGCCGCGAACGCCCGCGGCCACACCTGCCGCATCTGCGTGGCAGGCAGTTGGAGGTAGGAGACCAACACGAGGTCCTGGTCGGCGGGCAACGCACAGGTCAGCACGTCGCCCACCACCCACGTCACGTCGGCCCCACTCGCGCGTCCCCGCTCGATCGCCACCGCGGAATAGTCCACAGCGGCGACGTCCCATCCCAGCGAGCTCAGCCAGACCGCGTTGCGGCCCTCGCCGGCCGCTAGATCGAGTGCCCGGCCAGGAGTCAACGAGGCAAGGTGAGCAGCGACGAACTGGTTGGGTTCGACCGACCAGACCCGCTCGCTGGCGGCGTACCTAGCGTCCCAGGCTGCCGAGTCCATGGTCAGGCCAGGCTCAGGAAGAGCTTTTCCATCTTCGCGGTGTCGAACTCGGTGGACTCATCGAGCAGGCATTGCTTGAGCCCGGTCGCCACCAACGAGAAGCCAGCCCGATCGATCGCCTTGCTCACGGCGGCGATTTGGGTCACGACGTCTTCACAGTTGCGACCCTCCTCGAGCATCCGCAGGATCCCGTCGAGCTGCCCCCGGGCACGCTTGAGGCGGTTGACGACCGGTTGGGTCTGGTCGGGGGAGAGCTCCATTACTTGGCTCCGTCTGGTTGCTGGGCGGCGATCTGGGCACGGACCTCGTCCATGTCGAGATCCTGAACTGCAGTGATGAGTTGCTCCAACGAGGCCGGCGGAAGGGCGCCGGGCTGGCTGAAGACCAAGATGCCGTCGCGGAAGGCCATCAAGGTGGGAATGGAGGTGATGTTGGCGGCGCCGGCCAGCTCGCGCTCGGCCTCGGTGTCCACCTTGGCGAAGACGATGTCGGGGTGCGCCTCGCTGGCCTTCTCGAAGGTCGGGGCGAACATCCGGCACGGGCCACACCATGCGGCCCAGAAGTCGACCAACACGGTGCCACTCTCGAGCACGGTGCTCTCGAAGGTCTCGTTGGTCAGGTTGATCGTTGCCATGTGCGGAGTCTCCTTGTGTGTTGTCCGTGACTATACCCATCGGGGTATGAACAGCGATCTGTTAGCGTCCATTCCGGAGTGTGATCCAGGCATCGCCGGGTCCCTCCCCATGAGCGGAGCAGACGAAGGAGTGGTTGTGCAGGAAGTCACCGTTGACCAGGTCGGAAACGATGGTGCCTTGGTTCTCGACGTACGCGAAGGCGTGGAGTACGTCGAGGCGCACGTCCCCGGAGCGGTACTCATCCCCATGGGTCAGGTCCCGGCGCGGATCGCCGAGATCGACCCCGCTCGCACGATCCACGTGATCTGCCGCAGCGGCAACCGCAGCCGCACCATCACCGAGCTGCTTCTCGCCCGCGGTTTCGACGCCTTCAACGTCATCGGCGGCACGATGGCCTGGGTCCAGTCGGGGCGGCCGGTCAACACCGGCACCCTTCCGTGACCTACCTCCTGGCGGTTCTGGCCGGACTCTTCCTGGGTCTGAGCCTGGGCGCCCTGGGTGGGGGTGGCTCCATCCTGGCGGTGCCCGTCCTGGCCTACCTTCTCGGGCAGCCTCCGCTGCAGGCGACCACCGGAGCACTGGTCATCGTGGGGGTCTCGGCATCCATGGGTGCGGCCTCGGCCCATCGCGACGGACGGGTCAAGGTCATCCGCGGCACCGTCTTCGGAGTGGCCGGGGTCCTCGGTGCGGCCCTGGGCGCGACCCTGTCCACGCGCGTCGACCCCGACATCTTGATGGCGTTGTTCGCCCTCTTGATGCTGATCGTGGCCGCACTCATGATCTGGCGACAGTGGCACCCGATCGCTCGGCCCACCCAGCTCGAGCCGCCGATCCTGCGGCTGCGCCCGCGGTTCCAGATCGACGCGCCCCGCCTTGCCAAAGTGGTCGTCGTCGGCCTGCTCGTCGGGATCCTGACCGGCTTCCTCGGTGTCGGTGGGGGCTTCATGGTGGTGCCGGCCCTGGTGTTGGTGCTGGGTTTGGAGATGGCCGATGCGGTCGGCACATCGCTGCTGGTGATCGCCCTCAACAGCGCTGCGGCTTTCGGCGTACGCATGTGGCACGGGGTGGCCCTCGACTGGCCGATCCTGATCCAACTCACCGGAGTCGCGGTCATGGGGTCGCTGGTGGGTGCCCGCGTGGCCTCGCGCTACGACCAGAAACTCCTCGCCCGCGGTTTCGCCGCGCTGCTGGTCGTGGTGGCGCTCTACACCGCCGCCCGCAGTTGGCCCGCAGTGCTCTGACGACACCTCGCTCCCCGTGCAGTCGGCACAATGGGGGGATGAACCGGTTGGGGCGGGCCACATCGCCGTACTTGAAACAGCACGCCGACAACCCCATCGACTGGTGCGAGGATCTCAGCCAGGGGATCGGCTCGTCAGGACCTTCAGGACACTTGGAGCATAGAACCGTCTCTTATATGCCTGTGCGTTGACCACCTCAAGAACGCCGAGGTCGCACAGTTGCCTGACCAGCTTGTTGGCCCGCCCGTAGGAGATGGCTAGATCGGCTGCGACCTTTCGAACTGTGAAGCTGGGATTTGCGATCGCCAGGTCGACCAGGGCATGAGCGCTGTCGGCTCTCAGCGCGGATGCTCGAACCATCGCCTTCAGCTCGACCTGGACGGCCACGAGGGCAAGCATCTCCTCATGGGTGGAGTCAGCGGCCTGTCTTAGTCCCTCCGCGAAGAATGCGACGTAAGCGTCCCAGTCTCCAGTGGCGCTCACGGCGAGCAAGCGGTCGTAGTACTCGCCTCGACGAGCCTCGAACCATGGGGAGACGGTCAGGGTTGGTTCGCTGAGAACGCCAGCCGTCACCAAGTGCAGCACGATGAGGAGCCGACCGATTCGCCCATTGCCGTCGTGGAAAGGGTGCAGGGTCTCGAACTGATAGTGCGACATCGCCGCAGCAACAACAGGATCGATTTGGCCCCGATGATCCTCCCGGAGCCACGAGACAAGGGCGTCCATCCCCGATTCCAGTTCGATGCCATCAGGTGAGGGCACAAAGCGGGCGTTGTGGACGGGATGCGCCCTCGGATCGGCGTCCGCACGCCGTCCGATCACGACCTGCGAATCCCTCAAGCGACCAGAGACTGGAGCGAGCGGCGTACCGCGCATCAAGATGCCTTGGACGTCGCTCAGGAACGAGGTGGTGATGGGTCGTCCGTCGGCAATCCATGCGAATCCGTGGTTGGCTGCCACGACGTAGTTGAGAATCTCGATCAGTTCAGCCGTGGGTGGTTCCTCGTCGTCGGCGACCAGCACCTCTGAAAGCGGGGCATAGGTGCCCTCGAGCGCGGAGGTGCTCTGCGCTTCTCGTCGTAGTGTGGGCAGGCGCAACAACGTGGGGTTTGGAAGCTGTCTCGCTGTGCTGTCAAGCGCGGCCAGCGCAGCCCGTGCGTCGGCAATGACGATCTGAGTCCTTGGGGACAAGTCAGGCCCCCCGTCGCGCAGAGGGTCCGGGATGAATGCCTTGTGCTCCCAGTGACCTAGGAGCGGGTCTTGGCCGGCGATGGCGACAAGTCTCCCCGGTGCCGACTTCAGGAACATGTTTAGATCCACAATGTCACTCTAACCCCTGTTGTGGAACATTTTGGAAAGGTCCTGTCACAAAAGGAGGTTCCGTGGCAGGTGGCGCCGAACGGGCCACGAGCGTTGCGTACCGGAGGTGGATTCGTGGGACGCCGCATCGGCATCCCTCCTAGGCTGGTCGGGCGTCGTCATAGACCGCAGAAGACATGTTTCGTGGGTGTAGTCGCATGTTCCACTCGTCAGGAGCAACAGAAATGGCCAACAGACTCGCCTTTGCGACGAGCCCGTACTTGAAACAGCACGCCGACAACCCCGTCGACTGGTGGGAGTGGGAGCCGGCCGCGTTCGAGGAGGCTCGGCTCCGCAACGTGCCGGTGCTGCTCAGCGTCGGGTACGCCGCCTGCCACTGATGCCACGAGGCTCCTCGGTTGGTGGCTGTTAGCGGATTCTGACGAAACCGCAGGTCAGAGCGGGTGTGGCGGGTCGTGCTGAGTTGCCGCGTATCGCCGTTGGACACCGATTCCGCGCCTTCTGCATCACTCTCGTGCATCACTTCGGCCCGATCACTGGCGACCCAGTGGCAGGCGATCTCGACGTGCTGAAGGACCTGACACGCCTCGAAGGCATGTTAGCTTTCGGGCCGCTACTTAGCGTGTTGCGTATTTGCAACGGTCTCGTAGACTGGCGGACGTGGACCTGGCAGAGCGCATCTCGACTCTGCGCCGCGTGAACGGGCTGAGTGCTCGTCGACTCGCGGCGCTGGTCGACGTTGCCCCAACGACGGTCACGCGGATCGAGTCCGGAGCAGTGAGCCCGTCGTTCGATCTCGCTCAAGAGATCCTGACGGTGCTGGGGGAGCCGATCGGCTTCACCGGTGTCGCGGATGTTGACGCGATTGCGGCCGGCCGTCTCGCCCTCGACTCAGAACTCGATGTGCTGTCGACTCCGGGCGTCGAGCTGTGGCGCCAGCGCTGGGCCCGTATTGGACTTCTCGATGCCGACGGTCGGGTGGCCGCCGGGAAGGAAGCGGACCTGCTGTTCCGTGCCGGTCGTGCCGCCCGACTGACGCGGCGCCCTGGAGCGGTGGACTTCACCGCGGGGCTGTCCGCGGATGAGGTCGCTGACTCCCTTCGCGGTGCCGGCAGTGACTATGCACTCACGGGTGACGCCGGAGCCAACCGGTACCGGTCCAGCGCGGGGGAGACCTGGCCGGTTCTGTACGTCGAGGACGTTGCTCGTGCCGCCGAAGCCGCCGGCCTCGCGCGTAAGGAGCCCGGCTCGTTCGGCATGCGGGTGACGCTGATCCCGTTCGACGGCGTGAGCGAGGTCGGCCGCGTCGACATCGCCGGCGTTACGGTCGTCGCTCGCGATCAGGTCATCATCGACGCCTACGGTGGCATCGACCGCATGGTGGAGCAGGCTGACATTCTCATGGGGAGGCGGTTCGCGTGATGGCCTACAAGGAGCCCCGCACCGAGATCGAGTGGAGCCGCCGCGCGATCATCAACGTCGTCGAAGTTCTCCAGGTCCACGCTGAGTCTCTGACCTTAATCGGCGCTCATGCAGTCCTGCTGAGGACGATGGACCTCGATGTCCCCCGGATGCCGACCGGCGACGGCGACTTTGGCGTGACTCCCAGCCTAGTGAGCGACCTGCCGAGCATCGAGACGCTGCTGGCGGACGCCGGTTACGAGCACCGCACGACTGCGCGTCCCGGGCTGTGGGGTCGTGAACGGTACGACGAGCCCGACGGCAAGCAGTCCTTCCGCGAGAAGATCGATTTGCTCGCTCCGCACGGCCTCTCGGGCACCGCCAGTCGAAGCAAGCGCGGAGTGCCTGCCTTGCAGCCCGCGCACGGCAGGCTCGCGGTCGGCAACGCGCTTGGCCTCGAACTCGCTGCCTTCAACCGATCGCTCGTGACGATCACCGACTTCGCCGACCCGCGGCTGACGGCTGATCTCCACGTCGCGGAGATCCCGGCGCTCATCCTGGCAAAGGGCTCGAAGATCGGCGAACGGCTCCGGGAGCCGCGCAAGGGACCGGTTCGGGCCAAGGACCTCGGCGACCTCTGGCGGCTCATGGCTGTGACTGACTCGGCGGAGACTGCTCGGGTGATCGAGGAGTTCGTCGATCACGCCGAGGTTGGCGCCTATGTCCGCCAGAGTGTCGAGTGGACGGCCGAGGTGCTGCGTGACCCGGCGAGCGCGGAGCGCGCCAAGCTCGCTTTCGACACGTTCGTCGATCCGGCCGCTATCGATCAGCTCTTTGGCCTGTGGCGGGACGCGCTGGCTGGGTGAGGATGCCCCGCAACGCGCCTCTGGATGTCGGCAGAGTGGGGCAGGAAGTGGGCGCGACATTATGGGAGCGGGAGTGGGACCAAAACGTGAGTGACGAGGAAGAGACGGCCCCGCGGAGGGTCCAGTTCTTTGGCGTGAACGATCTCCCTGCCGGCTGGAACGTGCCGCGCGTCGCTGAGATCGCAGAACAGTTCGACCCGTCGAGTGCCCCGACTAGCGTCATGGACATCATCGAGCTTCACAACGTGGAGCGGTACCTACACAACATCTTCCTACCTCGCGACTACACGGAGTCGGATCATGCCGTCGCGATGTCGCAGGTTGGTCCGATGCGGAGCGCGGTGGCCAGGTTCTTCGCAGCGGTCGACGACGCTAACTGCCCGGCGGGGGAGCGTAGAGGCGTACGCGCCAGGGCCAGCTGGTGCCGGCGCGTCGGCGCTCCTTGCTTTGGGCGAGGAGCGTGGACTTCTTTGTGTGTCGCCATCCATGCCTCCGCTCGTAGGCTGGCATCCGGGGTTTCGAGGCTCGCTGCGCTCGCACCTCAACCGCCGGAACGAAGAGGTTCGCATCAATAGTTCGAATCATCGGACCCAGATTGATACAAGCATCACTGGATCGGAGCAGTGCTTGATGGCCAACAGACTCGCCTTTGCGACGAGCCCGTACTTGAAACAGCACGCCGACAACCCCGTCGACTGGTGGGAGTGGGAGCCGGCCGCGTTCGAGGAGGCTCGGCTCCGCGACGTGCCGGTGCTGCTCAGCGTCGGGTACGCCGCCTGCCACTGGTGCCACGTGATGGCTCATGAGTCCTTCGAGGACGAGGCGACGGCGGCCCAGATGAACCGCGACTTCGTCAACATCAAGGTCGATCGCGAGGAGCGGCCCGACGTCGACGCGGTCTACATGCAGGCCACGACGGCTTTGACCGGGTCGGGCGGATGGCCGATGACGGTGGTGCTCGACCACGACGCCCAGCCCTTCTTCGCCGGCACCTACTTCCCCGACCGGCCCCGTCACGGCCAACCCTCCTTCAGCCAGATCCTGAGTGCGATCGCCCAGGCCTGGCAGGAGCGTCGCGCCGAGGTGGACGGCGCCGCGGCCCGGATCGGTGAGGCGCTGCGCGCCGGACTCCATCAGATCAGTGGTCCCGACAACCTCGACGCCGAGGTGATCGGCCGCGCGGTGGGCCTGCTGCGCACCGAGTACGACGCCGAGGCGGGTGGGTTCGGTCGAGCCCCGAAGTTCCCACCGACGATGGTGGCCGAGTTCCTCCGTCGAGTCGGGGCTTCGGACATGGTCGATCACACCCTGGACGCGATGGCCCGCGGTGGGCTCTATGACCAACTCGGCGGCGGCTTCGCCAGATACAGCGTCGACCGCGACTGGGTGGTGCCGCACTTCGAGAAGATGCTTTACGACAACGCGCTGATGCTGGCTCTCTACGCCCGCTGGGGTGGCGATCTGGGTCGCCGGGTGGCTCGCGAGACCGCGGACTTCCTGATGCGCGAACTACGCACCGGTGAGGGCGGGTTCGCGAGTGCCCTCGATGCCGACTCCGAAGGCGCGGAGGGCACGTTCTACGTGTGGTCGCCGTCCCAGTTGGCCGACGTCCTCGATGAGGATGGGGGGTGGGCGGCGGCGCTGCTGGGAGTCACCGGGGCCGGCACCTTCGAGCATGGCTTCTCGACACTGCAACTGCGACGCGACCCCGACGACCCGGCTCGATGGCAGCGGGTTCGTGAGCGTCTGTTGGCGGCCAGGGAGCATCGGGTCCGGCCCGACCGCGTCGACCTCGTCGTCGCGGCCTGGAACGGACTCGCCATCTCCGCACTGGTGGCGGCGGCCAGAGCGCTGCGTGCTCCCGACCTGCTGGCCGCGGCACGGCAGTGCGCCGACTTCCTCTGGCAGACCCACATGGTCGACGGCCGACTGCGAAGGGCCTCGATCGATGGGATCGTCGGCGCGGCTGCCGGAGTGTTGGAGGACTACGGCTGTCTGGCCGCGGGCTTCCTCGACCTCGCTGCAGCCACCGCCGAAGCAGACTGGATCACCCGCGCGGAGATCCTGTTCGATGCCGCCCAGGAGCACTTCTATGCCGGTGAGGGGCGCTGGTTCGACACCGCCGACGATGCAGAGGCCTTGGTTGCCAGGCCCAGCGACGCCGCCGACAACGCCAGCCCCAGTGGCACCTCCGCCATGGTGCATGCCCTGCTCGCGTATGCCGCGATCACCGGCTCGGGCGCGCACCGAGACCTCGCCGAGCGCACCCTGGCCGCGCTGTCGCCGTTGATGAGTCAGTCACCGCGCTTCGCCGGCTGGTCGCTGGCAGCGATGGCGACCCTCGATGCCCCCGAGATCGCGATCGTCGGCCCGCAAGGTCAGCAGCGTGACGACCTCGAGCGGCTGGCTCTGGCCAGCCCGGGAGCCACGGTCGTGGTGAGCCACGACGCCGTGGACGCCATCGCCTTGCTGCGTGATCGGCCCGCGGCCGGGGGTGCGCCGACGGCGTACGTCTGCCGGGGGCATGTGTGTCAGCGGCCGGTGACCTCGACCGAAGATCTGGTTGCGATGCTCAGGGCTGAGTAGTCGGCGTGGTCACCGTGGGCGACGGGCTCACCGAGGTGGTGGGCTGGTCGGTGGGCTGATCGCTCGGTGATGCGCTGGGGTCGACCGGGCTCGGCGAAGCGGTGCCGCTCGGGGTAGCGGTGGGCTTCGGCGCTGGGCTGGGAGCCGGCTGGTCCTTGCCGGAACCGCCGTTGACCGCGCGCCCGACCGACGTCCCCTTGGAGCCGTCGAAGGAGCGACCGGTGAGCAGTTCGGTCCCGGTGATCACCAACGCGGTGATCACGAAGATCACCGCGGCACCGGCCGCGACGTGACCCCACGAAATGCGGGCTCGCCCCTTGAGCAGCAGGTGCGTGTGCCTGAGTGAGGCGGTGTAGGCGGCCCCGGCAACAGCAGAGACCACGCTGGCCACGGCCGCCCCGACGATCGTGCCCACCAAGCCGACCCGGGAGCCCAGGAAGGCAGCAGTCGCCGCGGCCAAGGAACTGCCGACCAACTGGGTCATCGACAGGTCGAGGAAGGTCTTGCGCTCGTCGGTGGAGGTTTGTTCAGGCATGGGCAGTGGGTCGTTTCACAGACTGGTGGAGATGCGGGACTGGCGAAGTATCGACCGTACCCCGTGGGTCAAGTGCACTCAGCGCAGCGAATAGGTGGCGATCGAGGCGGCCACGTAGTGGCACACGAACGCGGCGATGGTGAACGCGTGGAACACCTCGTGGAAGCCGAACCACCGCGGGAACGGGTTGGGGCGCTTGAGGCCGTAGACCACCCCGCCCAGGGTGTAGAGGAGGCCGCCCACCGCGACCAACGTGATCACCGCGACCGCGCCAGTCGCGAAGTCGGGGGCGTAGAAGATCGCCGCCCACCCCAGTGCCATGTAGATCGGGGTGTAGAGCCAGCGTGGCGCGTTGGTCCACAGCACCCGGAACAGCACTCCCAGGATGGCTCCGCCCCACACCACACTGAGCAGGGTCACGCGGTCGCGGCCCTCGAGCAGGAGCAACGTGAACGGGGTGTAGGAGCCGGCGATCAGCAAGAAGATGTTGGAGTGGTCGAGGCGCTTCAAGATGCCGTGCACGCGCGGTGACCAGGTGCCCCGGTGATAGATCGCCGAGACCGCGAAGAGCAGCAGGGCAGTGGAGGCGAACACCGCTGAGCCCACCCGGGTGAGTGCCGTCGGGGAGAGGACGACCAGGACGATCCCGCCGGCCAGGGCCAAGGGGGTCATGGCGACGTGGAGCCAGCCGCGCAGTCGAGGCTTGAGGTCGCGGGCCACCTCCCGCAACGAATCGGCGGCCACGTGGGCATGGTCGCGTACGTCGTCGACGACCTCGCCGACGAACTCTGCGGCAGCCTCTTGAGCCTCTTTGATCCGTGCTCTCACACCTGCAAGTTAGCCCACGGGTGGCTACGCGCGGACCTCGGGATCTAGCCGGTGCGCGGAGTAGAGTCCCTGGCTGTGGCGGGTTTGAAAGACAGGGTGCGGCGATTGCTCTACCCGGCGTACGAAGCGCGCGTCGTACGCGCCCTGCCCAGCGAGCGGCTCCCCAAACACATCGGAGTGATGCTCGACGGCAATCGACGCTGGGCCAAGGCGGTCGGAGCGGACACCGCCCAGGGCTATCGCGCCGGAGCCGACAACATCTTCCCGTTCCTCGGCTGGTGCGAAGAGGTCGGCGTCGAGGTGGTGACCTTGTGGTTGCTCTCCACCGACAACCTCCACCGCCCCCCCGAGCAACTCGCCGGCCTCCTAGGGATCATCGAAGGAGCGGTGACGGCGCTGGCCGAGACCCGGCGGTGGCGCATCCACCCGGTGGGCGCTCTCGACCTGTTGCCCTCCTCGACGGCCGAGTTGCTCAAGGCCGCCGAAGACGACACCCGCGATGTGGACGGCATGACGGTCAACGTGGCTGTCGGGTACGGCGGGCGTCGCGAGATCGCCGATGCGGTGCGTTCGTTGCTCCACGATCACGCCGAGCAGGGCACCTCGCTGGAGGAGTTGGCCGACGTCATCGACGTGGACCACATCGCCGAGCACCTCTACACCAAGGGACAGCCCGATCCGGATCTGGTGATCCGCACATCCGGCGAGCAGCGACTCGGCGGATTCTTGCTGTGGCAAAGCGCCCACAGCGAGTTCTACTTCTGTGAAGCGCTGTGGCCGGACTTCCGGCGCGTCGACTTCCTCCGCGCGATCCGGGCGTACGCCGAGCGCGAACGCCGACTCGGTCGCTGACCAACGCGCTTCCGACCCACCGCGTGTCTGCCGGACTCGACGAGCGGTTCGTCGTACGTTGCCGGAGTGACAGGTGGGGAAGCCTGTCGCATCGGGAGGCAAAGTTCGTGCCAGAGTTCTCCAACTCTCACGACCACCGCATCCGTGGTGGAGGTCGGCACTGCGACCTCCTGCGCGCCCGGTCCACCACTGTTGAGGACCGGGCGGTAGTGCGCGCCGTGGTCGGCTGAAGGGAAGCGCTGTGGCCACGAAGTCCCAGAAGGACACTCGACGCACCTACGTTCTCGACACCTCAGTCCTGTTGGCCGACCCTGGAGCGCTGCGGCGCTTCGCCGAGCACGAAGTCGTGCTCCCCGTGGTGGTGATCACCGAACTCGAAGGCAAACGTCACCACCCCGAGTTGGGCTACTTCGCCCGCACCGCGCTGCGCGCCCTCGACGACCTGCGGGTCACTCACGGCCGCCTCGACCACGCAGTGTCCATCGGCGATGAGGGTGGCACGGTGCGAGTCGAGCTCAACCACACCGATGCCGACTCGCTGCCCTCGGGCTTCCGACTCGGCGACAACGACACTCGGATCCTTGCGGTGGCCCGCAATCTGGCCAACGAGGGACACGACGTCACCCTGGTCAGCAAGGACCTCCCGCTACGGATCAAGGCCTCGGCGGTCGGCTTGGACGCGGAGGAGTATCGCGCCGAGTTCGCCCATGAGTCCGACTCCGGCTGGACCGGGATGAGCGAGATCGAGGTCGGTGCCGCCGACCTCGACGAGTTGTACGACGACGGCACCCTCGCCCTCGCCGAGGCACGCGATCTGCCCTGTCACACCGGGCTGGTGCTGCTCAGCGAGCGGGGGAGCGCCCTGGGTCGGGTCGGACCCGACAAGCAGATCCACCTGGTCCGCGGTGACCGGGAGGCCTTCGGCGTACACGGTCGCAGCGCGGAGCAGCGCATCGCCCTCGAACTCCTGCTCGACCCCGAGGTGGGCATCGTCTCCCTCGGTGGTCGTGCGGGCACCGGCAAGTCGGCGATGGCGTTGTGTGCCGGCCTGGAGATGGTGATGGAGCGCCGGGCTCACAAGAAGGTCGTGGTCTTCCGCCCGCTGTTCGCCGTCGGCGGCCAGGAGTTGGGCTACCTCCCCGGCAGCGAGCAGGAGAAGATGTCGCCGTGGGGGCAGGCCGTCTTCGACACCCTCGGCGCGTTGACCAGCAACGACGTGATCGAGGAGGTCCTCGACCGGGGCATGCTGGAGGTGCTCCCGCTGACCCACATTCGCGGACGCTCCCTGCATGACGCCTTCGTCATCGTCGATGAGGCCCAGTCCTTGGAGCGCAACGTCTTGTTGACCGTCCTCTCCCGCATCGGCGCCAACTCCAAGGTCGTCTTGACCCACGACGTCGCCCAGCGCGACAACCTGCGCGTCGGTCGTCATGACGGGGTGGTCTCGGTGGTCGAGCGACTCAAGGGGCACCCGCTCTTCGCCCACGTGACGCTGACCCGCTCGGAGCGCAGTCCGATCGCGGCCTTGGTCACCGAGATGCTTGAGACCGTGGTGATGTGAGACCTGCGGGACTCCTGTGACTCCTGTGGCAGTGTGTGCGGTTTCACGTGTCCAAATGCGGGCCAAATGTCACAGTCAGGTTGCGATTCAAGGTGAACGTAGGTCACAGTTGAGGGCGCCTCGACGGGGGATCGGTGTCTCGATCAGCCGTGGGAGGTAGTCCTAGTCCCGAAACGAAGAGTGCTGAGTCTTGCCACGAGCCACCAAGCCGAGCCCGAAGCATCGCGCTTCCCATCGCGCTGAGAAGCCGCGCGGGGCTCGCGGACCGGTCGCCTACTCGGCGATCGCGGCAGCAGCGACCGGGGCCGTGGTCACCAGCGGCATCGCGACCGCGACCGTGAGTGGTGCCACCGCGGCGATCGGGTCGGCCCCGACCGTGCTGACCGCCGCCGATCTGGCCGACCGTGCGGAGTCGGTGTCCCGCTCGGCCGGTGATCGGCGGACATCGGTGAGTGCGGCCAAGGCCTCCACCTTGTCGGCCAAGGCGGGCACCGCGGTCAGCGGCCGGGAGAAGATCAGCATCGACAACGCCGACCCGCGCGCGATCGCGCGGGCGCTCATGCCCGAATACGGCCTGCGCGTCTCCGAGTTCGGCTGCCTGGACCGCATCTGGACCCAGGAGTCCAACTGGAACGTCCACGCCGACAACCCGCACTCCTCGGCCTATGGCATCCCGCAGGCCCTCCCCGGCTCCAAGATGGCTTCGGCCGGCCCCGACTGGGCCAACAACGCCGAGACCCAGATCCGCTGGGGCCTGGGCTACATCCGCGACCGCTACGGCTCGGCATGCAACGCCTGGGGCTTCAAAGCCGGTCACGGCTGGTACTGAGCCGCCCGGGTGCCGGTGTAGAGCCAGTAGGTCTCACGCCGCTTCTGAAGCACGACCGGGCACTCGATCTCCCCGGTGTTCTCGAAGACCTCGCCCAGTGCCTTGCCGAGATCGAGCGACCGGTGGGAGGACCACACGGTCACGGTGCCGCCAGGTGAGAGCACCCGGTGCACGTCGCTGAGGAACCCCGGTTGGTACAGCCGCTGGTTGGAGGCGTGGACCAGGTTGCCCGGGCCGTTGTCGGTGTCGAGCAGCACGACGTCGTACGCCGAGTCGGCGGAGCCGGCGACGACCTGAGCGACATCGCCGTGGACCACGCGCACGCGCTCATCGTCGACCAGTCCGGGACCGTGGGGCACCACGCCAGTGCGCAGCCACTCGATCAGCGGGCCTTCGATCTCGACGGCCACGACATGCTCGACGCGAGGGTCGGCCAGCACGCTGCGCAGGGTGTAGCCCAGTCCGAGACCACCGATCAGCACGCTGCCGACCGACTCGGCGGCGGCGAGGCTGGCGTCGGCCAATGCCTCCTCGGAGGAGGTCTCGAGGGTGTCCATGACGAACACCCCGTTGACTCGCAGTTCGAGGGCGTCGTCGTCGCGAAGGGTCAGGCGCAGCGACCCGCGGGGTCCCTGAGCTGAGGCGACGACGGTGGGCATGCGGCTACGGTACGGCCGCTACTTCTCCTGTGATCGCACCCGGATCCCGGTCAGCGGGATGGTGACGGTCCCCGAAGGATCGGTGAAGAAGTCGTTGCCCTTGTCGTCGACCACGATGAAAGCGGGGAAGTTCTCGACCTGGATCTTCCAGATCGCCTCCATGCCGAGTTCGGGGTACTCCACCACTTCGACCGACTTGATGCAGTCCTGGGCCAGGCGTGCGGCCGGGCCGCCGATAGAGCCGAGGTAGAAGCCCCCATTGGCCTCGCACGACTCGGTGACCACCCTGGAGCGGTTGCCCTTGGCGAGCATCACCATGGACCCGCCGGCAGCCTGGAACTGGGCGACGTAGGAGTCCATGCGCCCGGCCGTGGTCGGCCCGAAGGACCCGCTGGCCATGCCCGCCGGGGTCTTGGCCGGCCCCGCGTAGTAGACCGGGTGGTCGCGCAGGTAGCCCGGCATCGGCTCACCGGCGTCGAGGCGCTCCTTGATCTTGGCGTGGGCGATGTCGCGGGCCACTACCAGCGGGCCGGTGAGGGAAAGGCGGGTCTTGACCGGGTGCTTGCTGAGCTCGGCCAGGATCTCGCTCATGGGGCGGTTGAGGTCGATCGAGACGACCTCGCCGCTGGAGATGTCGTCGGCGACCCCGGCCGCGGGCATGTAGTGGGCCGGGTCGGTCTCCAACTGTTCTAGGAAGACCCCTTCCGCGGTGATCTTGCCCAGGGCCTGCCGGTCGGCCGAGCACGAGACCGCGATCGCCACCGGACACGAGGCGCCATGGCGGGGGAGACGGATCACCCGGACGTCGTGGCAGAAGTACTTGCCGCCGAACTGAGCCCCGATCCCGAACGCCTGGGTGAGTTTGAAGACCTCGGCCTCCATCTCGAGGTCCCGGAAGCCATGGCCGGTGGGCGAGCCACTGGTCGGCAGGTCGTCGAGGTAGTGCGCCGAGGCGTACTTGGCGGTCTTGAGCGCGAACTCGGCCGAGGTGCCGCCGACGACGACAGCGAGGTGATAGGGCGGGCAGGCCGCGGTCCCCAGCGAGCGCAACTTCTCGTCGAGGAACTCCAGCATCCGCTTCGGGTTGAGGACCGCTTTGGTCTCTTGGTAGAGGAAGGACTTGTTGGCCGAGCCGCCGCCCTTGGCCATGAAGAGGAAGCGGTACTCCGGACCGTGTTCGCCGTTGGGGGTGGAGTAGAGCTCCACCTGGGCGGGCAGGTTGGTACCGGTGTTCTTCTCCTCGAACATCGTCAGCGGCGCCAGTTGGGAGTAGCGCAGGTTGAGGCTGGTGTAGGCGTCGTACACACCTCGGCTGATCGCCTCGGCGTCATCGGCGCCGGTCACGACTCCCTCCGACTTCTTGCCAACCACGATCGCGGTGCCGGTGTCTTGGCACATCGGGAGCACGCCGCCGGCGGAGATGTTGACGTTCTTGAGCAGGTCGAGCGCCACGAAGCGGTCGTTGCCGCTGGCTTCGGGGTCGTCGATGATCGTGCGCAACTGGGCGAGGTGGCCAGGGCGCAGGTAGTGGCTGATGTCGTGCATCGCCTCGGCGGTCAGCTGTTGGATCGCTGCCGGGTCGACCTTGAGGAAGGTCTGACCGTCGGCCTCGAAGGTGCTCACGCCTTCTGTGGTGATCAGGCGGTACGGCGTCTGGTCGGTGCCGTTGGAACCGTGGGTGGGCAAGATGTCGGAGTATGCGAACTCGGGCTGCGTGGTCACCCGTCCAGCCTAGGACGCTGGGAGCTGAACGCCAGTGGCGTGGGTATCACACGGGCGTAGGCTCGCGTGCGTCCACTCATGAAGGAGGCGGCGGTGCTGTCACGGGTCTTCCACGCGCGCTGTGCCAAGGCAGCGATGATCATCGCCGCGGTCGTGTGTCTCGCGCCGCTTGCGGTGAGCATCGTTGGTGATGTCGGGGGTGGGCTCGCCACGCCACTCACGGTGTCCATGCCCGAACTGCTGATCGCGGGGTTGGTCTATCTGGGCATGTTCGTGGTGGTGGGCGTGCTGGTGTTCGCGGTGCTACGACTCCTGGTCAGAGTGCGTCCGGCGCACCTCGATCACTCGGGCGACATCGGGCGCGCTGACCGGTAGCCGCACTCCCGCAGTGCCCAGGACCCTGCCCGACAGGGTCGCGCCGCCGTCGGCGGCCCACCACGTGCTCAGATCCAGTCCGTGCTGATCGGCCGTGGGCGTGACGTCGCTGACGTGGTAGCTCGCCTCTGGGTCGAGGCCGGGCAGCCGTAGCGGGGCCGGGTGCTGGGTGTCGGTGGCTGCTGTGGTCGCCACGACGTACCACGCGTGAGAACCGTCCGCAGCGATCAGACCAGTGCCGATCACGGCCGGGTCGGGGTGATCGGTGTGCACCAGGATCCCGGTCGGGATGTGGGGCTGGATCCTCTTGTGCAGGGCGACCCACGACCCGAGCGCGTGCCGCTGCAAGGAGTCGATCGACGACACGTCCCACTCGATGCCGAAGTGATAGAGCAGCGCGGTGGCGGCACGGAAGCCCAGTCGGTGCGAGCGACCTGTGGTGTGGGCGGTCGGCCCGCCGACGTGGGAGCCCAGCATCTCCGGAGGTACTAGGAGGCTGGTCCAGCGCTGGATCGACTGGCGCTCCAGCGCATCGATGGTGTCCGAGGCCCAGATCCGCTCGGTGTGAGCCAGCACCTCGGCATCGACGCGGGCGCCTCCGGAGGCGCAGGACTCGATCTCCAGATCAGGGTGGGCCGCGTGGAGGTCGTCCATCAGTCGATAGGCGGCCAGCGTCTGCCCGTGCACGGCCGGTCGACCCTCGTGGCCGGCATCGGTGAGGTCTCGGTTGAGGTCCCACTTGAGGTAGGCGATGTCGTAGTCGCCGAGGATCGCCAGGAGGTGGTCGCGCACGTGTGCGTAGGCGTCGGGGTGCTGAAGGTCGAGCACCTGCTGGTGGCGCCACTCGTCGGGCAGCCCGTGCCCGCCTTGGAGGATCCACTCAGGGCGCGCCCGCGCGACCTCGGAGTCGACGTTGACCATCTCGGGTTCGACCCAGAGTCCGAACTGCAGGCCCAGTCCGGTGACGTGGTCCACCAGCGGGTGCAGCCCCTCGGGCCAGACGGTGGGGTCGACCACCCAGTCACCCAGACCAGCGAGGTCGGTGCGACGACCGAGGAACCAGCCGTCATCGAGCACGAACCGCTCGGCACCCACCTTGGCCGCCTTGTCGGCCAGCCGGGTGAGCGTGTCCAGGTCGTGGTCCATGTAGACCGCTTCCCAGGTGTTGATCACCACCGGGCGAGGAGAACGGGTCCGCGGTGAGTTCTCCCGCAACCAGGCGTGCAGTCGGTGCGACATGGCATCGAGGCCATCGGGGGAGTAGGAGCCCAGCAGCCACGGGGTCTGATAGGTCTGGTTCTCCTCCAGGACGACTTCGCCGGGGGCAAGGAGTTCGCCGCCGCCGAGGAGTGACTCGCGCTCGGCGGTCCGCTCGGCGTACGTCGTGTGATCACCGCTCCAGGCGGTGTGGACCCCCCAGACCTCGCCGTGGCCGAACCCGAAAGCGGGCGTGCCCGCGATCATCAGCAAGGTGGCGTCGTGGCCGGTGCGCCCGTGGCGGCTGTCGCGTCGATGAGTGCCCTGCACCCAGGGGTGGCGCTGCGGCACCCGCTCGCGGCACCAGCGGCCGGTCAGGTCGAGCAGTTCGGTGGCCTGGGTCCCGACGGGGAGCGCGTTGAGGACCTGAGCCACGGCCCACGGGCCGGGACCAAGGTTGGTCACCGAGGTTCGCATGCGCACGAGACCGGCCGCGGTCAGGTGGATCTCCACGTCGCTGCGCAGGCCGGCTGCGGCGTCGGTGCCGGTCAGGGTGAGGCTCTCCGCGCCCGCCGAGGTCGTCCAGGCGTCGGGCCGGGGCAGGGCAGCCATGCCTGCGGAGAGCCGGTGGCCCTGCACGACCGGGGTGCCGGTGAACCCGTAGGTGCTCAGGGGCAGCAGGCCGGTGGTGCGGGAGTGGTCGAAGGCCGACATCGAGATGCCGGGACGCTGAACTCGGACCAGGTCGGCGAGGTGATCATCGGAAAGCTCCCCGAGATCGGCCCCCCAGTGGACGATCATGGGCAGGTCGCGATCGTCGTAGGCGAGGACGAGGCTGACTCCGCCGCGGCGAAGATGCACCAGGTTGTTCACGGTTCCCGATCCTTTCATGACGATGCCCCGAGATCACGAGGATCTCGGGGCATCGATGGGGGGCGGGGCTAGCCCTTAACTGCGCCTGCGGTCATGCCGCGGACGAAGTAACGCTGGAGCGCCAGGAACACGATGATCGGCACGATCATCGACAGGAAGCCACCGGCCATGGTGAGGTTCCAGCCCTGTCCCAGCTGACCACGAAGGTGCGTGAGGCCGATGGTGACCGGCTCGTTCTCACCAGGTCCGACGAACACCAACGCGACCAGCAGGTCGTTCCAGACCCATAGGAACTGGAAGATGGCGAAGGACGCCAGCGCCGGCACGCTCATCGGCAGCACCAGTTTGTAGAAGGTCTGGAAGTGGCTGGCACCATCGATCTTGGCCGATTCGATAACCGTCTTGGGCAGCGTGGCCATGTAGTTGCGCAGGATGTAGATCGCCAGCGACATACCGAACCCGATGTGGGCCAACCAGACCGCAGCGAACGTGCCGTTCATCCCGAGGGCGCCGTAGATCTTGAGCATCGGCACCAGCGCCACGTAGTTGGGCACCACGAGCATCGCCACGATGGTCAAGAACAGCACGTCGCGGCCCTTGAACTCCATGAACGTGAACGCGTACGCCGCGAACGCAGCCACCAGGATCGGGATGAAGGTGGCCGGCAACGCGATCGCGAAGGAGTTGATCAACGCGTTGCCCATGTTGGAGCCGTTGATCGCCTGGGTGTAGTTGTCCAGGGTCATCGAACTCCACGCGGAGGGGGTCCACAGCACCGTCCACCAGCCGCTGGTGTTGGAGTCGTCCAACGTGCGGAAGGAGGTGATGAAGGTGCCGATCGTGGGAGTCAGCCACAGGACGCACAGCAGCAACAGCACCAGCTTGGTCAGCCATCCGGCCTTGGCCGGGTTGGGGTCGAAGCTGGCGGCCTTCTTGCGCTGCCGCGCCGAGGGAGCTTGCACAGCGGTGCTCATCCGTTGGCCTCCTCTGCTTTGAAGTGACGGACCTGGTACCACATGATCGGGACCACCGCGAGCATGAGCAGCACGACGATCGCCGAGGCGGCACCGTTGTTGAAGTTGGTGTTGAGCTGGTTGAAGAACTCGTTGCCGACCACGTTGGTGTTGAAGTTGCCGTTGGTCAGCACGTAGACGATGTCGAAGATCTTCATGACCGAGATGGTCACCGTGATGAACACTGTGATGATCGTGCCCTTGATCTGGGGGACCACGACCTGGAAGAAGATCTGTCGCTCGGTGGCTCCGTCGATGCGGGCGGCCTCCAAGGTGTCGCCGGGCACGCCTTTGACGGCGGCGGACAGCAGCACCATCGAGAACCCGACCTGGGACCACAACAAGACCACCATGAGCAGCAGCGAGTTGAGGTGCAGGGTGTTTTGCTGGATCCAGGCGACCGGGCTACCGCCGAGACCGGTCCACATGGCGTTGAGCAGCCCGATCTGCGGCTGCCCCTCCGGCATCGCGGCGTACACGAAGCGCCAGATAGTGGCCGCGCCGACCATGCTGATGGCCATCGGCATGAAGATGATCGTCTTGGCCAGCTTCTCCGACTGCGGCTTCAACCGGTCGGCGAGTACGGCGACGGCGAGGCCGAGGATCACGGTGGCAGCCGGCACGATCAGGATCCACAGGAGCGTGTTGAACAACGTCGAGCGGAAGCCGGACGAGGCCAGCAAGCGGCTGTAGTTCTCGAACCCGACGAACGTGGTCGAGGTGGAGTCGCGGAAGCTGTCGACCACGGTCTGGATGGCCGGGTAGATCAGATAGATGATGACCGCCAAGTAGGCCGGCAGGATGTAGAAGAACGGCTTGATCCGCTCTTCCCATTTCGATGGCATTAGCTCAGCGAGCTTGTTGAGCAGCCAAAACAACAGCAACGCGGCGCCGATACCTGCCAGCACCGTCAAAACCGCTACGCCGAATTTCTCCAGCAACACGTGCTCTTCACCTCTCCTCTAGTGGAGGTCCCAAGAAGTCCGAACCAGGAAACGAAGCAACGAGTGACGCCGGGGGTGAGGGAGCCAGTCCCACACCCCCGGCGCCATGGATCACAACCTCAGCTGGCCGGCCAGCTGGCGTCGATGTTCTTCAGCGTGGTGTCGAGGTCCTGGTCCCCGGCGATCCACGACGTCATGTCCTTCCAGAAGGTGCCGGCGCCAACTTCACCGGGCATCTGGTCAGAGCCGTCGAACAGGAACGCGGTCGAGTCGTAGGCGACCTTGGCCACGCTGCGGGTGGTCTCGTTCGGGTAGTTCGCCACGTCGAAGTCCTTGTGCGGCGAGATGAACGAGCTGCCCTTGGCCGCTTCGTTGCCGACGTCGGTGGCCGACAGCAGCTTCATCGCGGTCTTGGTGGAAGCGGAGTTGTCGAGCATGACGGCGAGGTCACCGCCACCGACGACCGGGTTGTCGCCACCGGCGGTGGCCGGCGGCAGCCCGAAGAGACCGACCTTGTTGTCGAGGTCGTTCTTGATGTCGTCAGGGAAGAAGCCGGTGATGAACGAACCCTGGTTGTACATCCAGCACTTCGGGCCGGCCTTGTCGAACATCGGGTTGCCCGCGGTGCCGAAGTTGGTCGACGCGATCGCCTTGCGACCACCCAGGACGTTGCCGTCGGTGAACATCAGCTTCTCAAACTCGGCAGCGGCCTGCCGCACGCCGTCGGAGTCGAACGGGGTCTCGTGCTTGACCCAGGAGTTGTAGCCGTCGGCGCCGACGTACTTGGAGATGAGCTCCTCGAACCAGTCCGTGGCCGGCCAGCCGGTCGCGGTGTCGGACTCGATGCCCATGCACCACGGGGTGCGGCCGTCAGCCTTGATCTGCTCGGTCAGGGCGTTGAGTTCGTCGATGGACGCGGGGGCCTTGTAGCCGGCCTTGTCCCAGGCTTCCTTGTTGTAGAAGACCAGACCCTTGACGTTCATCGACGTCAAGAAGCCGTAGAGCTTGCCGTTGACGGTGCCGGCTTCGAGGGTGCCGGGAGTCATGCTCGCCTTGAGAGCGGTCATGTCGAGTACGTCGTCCAGGGGGTAGGCCTTGCCGCGCTTGACGATGTCGGCGACCACGCCGGGCTGCGGGATCAGGGCGATGTCGGGGGTGTCGTTCGCCTGGATCTTCTGCATGATCAGCTGGTTGATGTTCTCAACCTTCTGCCACTTGATGGTGATGCCCTCGGCCTTGGCCTTCTCGGTGAGCACCTTGTTCAGACCGTCCTGCACCGGCTGGTCGATGCTGCTCCAGATGGTGACCGACTTGTCATCCTTGCCGGAATCGCTGCTGCCGCAGCCCGCCAGCGCGGCCGTCGCAGCCACGGCGGCAGCTGCGATGGCTGATGTGCGAATTCGCACGTTGCTTCGCATGGAGTCTCCTCGCGTTTATCGATCTCCGAGGTGGGGGACCTCGGAGCGGGCAGAGGTAACGCTCGTCACATCTGTGCCCGCTTCGCATGCTGTTGTGGTCAATCCGTCAGTGTCAAGCAACGAAATGACAACGATGTCTCAATGTGGGTTTGGGCTGCTGTTCTCCTGCTCGCAATGTCTGTTTCCACCGCAAACCAACAAGGCTGTCTAGACATAGGGCGGCCTTTCGCGGCAGAAAGTGAGCTCATGTTCGACCTGGCCGAGTGGTTCGTTTGGGACTTCTGGCACTGCCACGACGGCGAGGTTCACCACCTCTTCTTCCTGCGCGCACCGCGCAGTCTGGGAGACCCGGACCTTCGCCATAACCACGCCCGGGTGGGTCACGCCATCTCGCGTGATCTGGATCGGTGGGAGGTCATCGCCGACCCCTTCCCACAGCCGATCCCCGGCTTCGACGACCTGGCGACCTGGACCGGCAGTGTTCACCGCGTCGGGGAACACTGGCTGACCCTGCTGACCGGGCGTAGCCATCGTGAGGATGGTGCGGTCCAGCGCGTGGCCGCGGCCTGGTCGACCGATCTTGTCCGTTGGCAGTTCACCGGTGTGGTGATCGAAGCGGACCCGCGGTGGTACCAGACCTGGCCGGACTACCCCGAGACCCACTGGCGCGATCCGTGGCTGGAGTGTGCGGCCGACGGCACCTGGCACCTCTACCTCACCGCCAGGGGCCTCGCCCCGGGCCCCGATGAGGGTGCCGGTGTGATCGGGCACGCCACGTCCACCGATCTGCAGGAGTGGACCGTGCACCCGCCCCTCAACCGGCCCACCGGCCGCTTCGGCTGGCAGGAGGTGGTCTCGGTCGCTGAGGTCGAGGGTCGGCGGGCCCTGCTGTTCTCGTGCTTGGCCGACCAGATGCCCGGTGCCTCGCCGGTGTCTGGGGGAGTGTGGTCGCTGCCCTACGGCCCGCCCGGCTCGAGTCTCGACCCGGCGCTGGCGGTGAGGGTGACCGACGAGTCGGCGTACGTCGGGAAGGTGGTCGAGCACCACGGGTCGGCGCACTTCCTGGCTTTTCGCAACGACGACTCCGATGGCGGCTTCATCGGAGGCATCGC
>CALMLL010000095.1 GCA_937868075.1 uncultured Marmoricola sp.
GAGATTGGCTCTGAGATCGACTCGGTCCGGGGCGGTTCGTCGGGGGTAGGCAGCGGGCCGGTGGTGTCGAGGTCACTGGTGTGACCGAACTTGGCCTCGAGGAACCGCCCGTGAGCCACCAACGCCTGCGCGTCTGACCGATTGGCGGCATCGAAGATCTTGTCCATCGTGGAGTCGAGCAGTTCGAGCTGCTCGATCAGCACCATGAGTGAGGTCTTGTAGCCATCGATGGGCCGGGTGTCGGCCCAGTCCCGAGGCAGTCTGAGGTAGCCGCCGACGGCCTCGGGAAGGTAGTCGGTGGCGGTGGCCATGACCGAGTAGGCGTCCAGGCTGCCCAGCCCCATCTGGCGAAGCCGCGGCAGGGTGTTGTGGATCGTGGTCGCGATCCTCTCAACCCGCGTCGTGACCACACCTGGGGCGTTGCCTTGGCGCATCATCGTGCGGAGCGCCTCGAGGGAGGCCTCGATGTCGGCCTCGGTGGGTGGTGCGGGCAAGGTGATGCGCGCGTCCTTGCTCTGCGAGTCGGTACGACGACGACCGAACCAGTCCCGAATTCCCACCGACACCTACCGCTTCAGGCCGCTGGGATCGTCGAGATCCAGCGTGCCCGCGCTGGAGCGGGCGTCTTGGGAGCGGACCCGATCCAGATAGCTACGCGACTTCTCCACCTCGGTCTCCAAGACTCCGATCGTGGCGGCCATCGAGTCGAGGGCCTTGAGCTTGAACTCATCGATCGAATCCATGGTCGCGTAGATGTTGTGGAAGGCCGCCTGGAGTTGCTCCATGCCGATCGTGGAACTGGCCGCCTGCTCCTGGATCTTGGCGGAGTTGTCGCGCAGCATCTCCGAGGTGCGTTGGATCATCGACGACGTCGTGGTGTTGAGCGCGGTGATCTGGTCGAGCACCAACTTCTGGTTGCCCAGGGCCTGGGCGACGATCACCGCGGTGCGCAGCGCGGACACGGTGGTCGTCGACGCTCGATCGACACCCTTGATGAGTTCGAGGTTGTTCTTGATGATCACGTCGATGGCCAGGTAGCTCTGGATCGAGACCGCCAACTGGGTCAAGAGGTCCTGGTGCTTTTGGCGCACGTAGAACAGCACGTCCTGCGACATCGCGGTGGCCGACTCGGGGTCGGTGAGTTGGAGTTCTGCGATCTTGGCGGTCATCTTCGCGTCGAGGCGCTCGGCGATGTAGATGTACTGGTTGAGCCGACCCATGATCCCCCAGAGGTTCGTCTTCTCCAGGTTGAGGGCGACGTTGTCCTTGGTGAGTTCGTCCTGACCGTTGCGCAGCGAGTGCAAGATCGCGTTGAGCTGGGTCTGAGCCGACTGATAGCGCCGGAAATAGTCGGTCACCTTGTCACCGAAGGGCAGCCAGTCGAGCCACTTGCGGGTGCCGTGGGCTCCGCTGGGATCGAGGTCCTCGACCGTGCGCCGCAACTCCAGCAGGGTCTTGCCGACGGTGGAACCTTCGGCGAGCCCGCCCTCCTTCAGCGCCTGGACCGGCCGGTTGAGCATGCGGTTGCTGGTCTCAGCGGCAGCGCGGATATCGGCGTCACCCATGGTGCGGACGTTGTCGGCCTGGGCGGAGTACTCGGGACTCTTCGCCGCCGCGTTGGTCAACGCCGTCATCACGCTGTCCACCTTGGCGTCCAGCATCGGGATGGCCTCGGCGGCGACCTGCGGGGCCATCTTGGGGGCCTGGGTCGCGGTCACGGTGGCCGGCGCTTGGGGTGCGGTCAGGGTGAGCGTCGCATCCGGCGGGGCAAGGGGAGCAGGTGCCGTGCCGTCGTCGGTGGGAGTGGTCATGTCGGTCCTCTCAGGCAAACATCGGCCGCGGTTGTGCCAGCGAAAAGGGCGGTCCCCGCGTGGGCTCACACTAGCCCGCAGGTGGGTACCCTGCGAGGGTGCGTAACCCCTCGACCATCCGAGTGGTCACCAACAAATGGAACGGCGAGGCCCACTGGGAGTTCGACACCGTCCCCCTCGGCATCGACGACCACGGCCAGTGGTTGGGGGTCCCGGAGGGAACCTGGATCTCTCGACCGGGGGTGGGGTTCGGCGCGCACTGCGACCAGGTCTTCGTCGTACCCCATGAGGAGTGGTGGGTGGCCACGTTCTATTTCGACTGGCCCAAGCGTCCCTTCGATGTGTACGTCGACATCTGCACCCCACCCGACTGCGATGACCACGAGGTCAATCTGGTCGATCTCGATCTCGACGTGATCAGGGGAGTCCACGGGCGGGTCTGGATCGACGACGAGGACGAGTTCGCCGAACACAAGGATGCTTGGAACTACCCGGCCACCGTGGTGGAACAGGCGGTCAAGGCCGCCGAGAACGTGCGCCGTCAGTTGGAGGGCGGACGCGGGATCTTCGAGCCGGCCCTCGCCCGCGAGTGGTTGGCGAGGTTGGTCCAGAGGCCCTAGGGGAGCCGACGGCGCGCGATCGTGGCGTAGAGATCTTGATAGCGAGCGCCGAGCACGGTCCCGATCGAGTGGACCAGACGGGCGTCGGCCCCGACCAGCACCCGTGGTGCCTCCCGCAGCATCCCGTCGATCACGATGGTGGCGGCCTGTTGAGGGGTCAGCCGGGCCAGCTGCTCATCGAAGAGTGCAGCGGTGGCGGCATGCTCCTCCGGCCTGGTGGAGCGTCCGTTGCGGGCGATGCCGGTCTTGATCCCACCCGGATGAACGCAGGTCACGGCTACTGGTAGCCCGGCGACCAACATGTCTTGACGTACCGATTCGGTGAACCCGCGGACGGCGAACTTCGCCGCGTTGTACGTCGACTGGCCGGGCATCGCGACCAGACCGAAGAGGCTGGAGATGTTGACGATGTGACCCCGACCGGACTCGATGAGGTGCGGCAGGAACTCCTTGGTGCCATAGACCACACCCCAGAAGTTGATGTTCATCAGCCACTCGAAGTCGTCGTACTCGATCTCGGTGATCGGGCCGGAGTAGGAGACCCCGGCGTTGTTGATGATGGCGTTGACCGCTCCGAACTCGCCACGCACCTGCGCCGCCCAGGAGCGCACCGCTTCCCGGTCAGTCACGTCGAGCCGCTGGGCATGCAGCGAGCCAAGACCTTCGTCGGCGGCGCTCTGCACCGTCTGGGCCAGGCCGGCGGTGTCGATATCGCTGACCGCCACCCGTGCCCCGCGGCGGGCACATTCCAGGGCGAGTCCGCGACCTAGCCCGGAGCCGGCGCCGGTGATCGCGACGACTGCTGAGTCCAGTGACTTCACGCTGACTCCTTCGTGGGCTGGGAGATCTGGTGCTTCGCAATGCTGGCGCCCGTGGCGCGCTGGGGGCAGCATTGCACCATGGATGCCCTGGTGGTCCTCGATGAGGGCGAGTGCCGAGACCTGCTCCACACGATGGTGGTGGGCCGGGTCGCGGTGACCACCCCCCAGGGCCCGCGCATCGTGCCGGTCAACTACACCGTTCGCGACGGGAGCGTTTATTTCCGCACCGCGGCCTACTCCGAGTTGGCGGTCTATGCCAAGGGCAACCCGATCGCCTTCGAAGCCGATCATCTCGACCAGGAGCACCATCGCGGCTGGAGCGTTATCGCCCATGGCCGATGCGAGGCGGTCGACGACCCGGAACTCCTGCGCTGGGCCAACTCCCAGTGGGCCCCGGAGCCGTGGGCCGGAGGAGACCGCCACCTCATCCTGCGCTTGCCCTGGGACGAGCTCACCGGACGTCGAGTCGGCGGGCCGCACTGGCCACATCCGATCACGCCACGCTTCGCCTGAGCGAACCAGCGCTCGGCTATTGGGCCGATGCGGTCGCCAGTGCCACTCCAAGGGTGATCATCATGGCCCCGCCGGCGGCGCTGACGTGTTCGAGACGCCGTGGACTGTCGGCGAACCAATGCCGCGCTTGGGCGGCCAGCAAGGTCCAGATCGAGTCCGAGACCACCGCGAGGACTCCGAACACCACACCGAGTGCCACCGTCCACAGCACGGGGTTGCCGGCGGCGGGGTTAACGAACTGCGGGAGGAACGCGGCGAAGAAGACCATCGTCTTTGGGTTGGTAGCGCCCACGACGAAGCCGGTTCGGATGGGGCGGGCCGCAGGTCGCTGATTGCCCTGGTCCATCAGCGCGTTGGTCGAATCGCCACGATGACGGATGGCCTGAATCCCCAGCCAGGTCACGTAGGCCGCGCCGATGAACTTCACCACGGTGAACGCGGTGGCGCTGGTGGCCACCAACGTGCCCAGACCCACTGCCAGCAGAGCCGCCTGAAGGGTCATGCCCAGCGCATTGCCCACGACCGAAAGGAGTGCGTCGCGGCGCCCGACGGTCAGGGCGCGACCGATGGCGAACAGGAGGCTCGGCCCGGGGACCTGGATGAAGAGGATCGAGGCCACCAAGAAGGCGACCCATTGGCTATGCGATGGCACCGGAGCAGTCTCTCAGGAGAAGCGGCCGCTCAGAAGGAGCGGCTCAGTCCGAGACGAGCGCGGCTCCCGGGGCCGGCCCGTCGTCGGGGAGCGTCACCGTGAAGGTCGTGTCGCCCGGGGCGCTGGTCACCTCGACGTGGCCGCGGTGGGCACTGACGATCGCCTGAACCAGGGACAGCCCGAGTCCGGCGCCGCCCGACGCGCGGGTGCGGGAGGAGTCGCCACGGGTGAAACGTTCGAAGATGTGACCGATCAGGTCATCGGGGATGCCGGGTCCGTTGTCGCGCACCCAGATGGTGGTACGCCGGGTGCGGGACTCGTGGGCCGCTCCGACCGTGACCGTCGTCCTCGGCGGGGTGTGGCGGCGCGCGTTGTTGACCAGGTTGGAGATCACCTGGTGAAGGCGGTGCGCATCACCGGTGACCACGATCGGGTCGTCGGGCAGGTCAAGTCGCCAGGTGTGCTCGGGCGCCAGAAGTTTGGCGTCCTCCGTGGTCTCCAGAAGCAGCCGGGTCAGGTCGACCTCGGCTCGCTCCAGCGGCCGTCCGGAGTCCAGACGCGCAAGCAACAGCAGGTCCTCGACCAGCGAGGACATCCGATCCGCCTCGGTCTCGACCTTGGTCATGGCGGCGCTGAGTGCCTCAGGGTCACCCGAGGTGCGGCGGGACAACTCCGCGTATCCGTGGATCGTGGCCAGCGGAGTCCGCAGCTCGTGTGAGGCGTCGGCCACGAACTGGCGCACCTGCTGTTCGCTTCGGTGGCGAGCCCCCAGGGCGGCATCGACGTGGTCCAGCAGCGTGTTGAGGGCCGAGCCCACTTGCCCGACCTCGGTCCGCGGATCGGTGTTGGCCGCCGGAACTCGCACCTGGGTGGATTGGTCCCCTTCGGCCAGCGGGAGGTGGCTGACTCGGAACGCGGTCGCGGCCACCTGCCTCAGGGGCCGCAACTGTCGGCGTACGACAAGGGAGCCGAGCCCCGCGGCCAGGGCCACACCGACTCCGGCCAGGACCAACGAGAGCCACAACAGGTTGTCGATCGTGTCACCGATGTCGGTCATGGGGAGGCCGACAGCCACCTGGTCTCCGGCTTTGTTCTGCCCCACCAGCACGCGGTAGTGGCCCCAGTGGCGGAGTTCGACATTGTGCGGTCGTCCGTCGGTGGGCACCGCCTTGAGTCGAGCCAGGTCGACGGGTGAGAGCGGGGAGTAAGTGCAGGTGTCAGTGAGGACGCCGCCGTCACCGGCCAGGGTGGCCACCAGGGTGTGGTTGTTGGGGCCGGGGCCGCACAACGGGCCTCGGTCTCCATCGCGACCGCCACGATCGTCGTGGTCACCCGAGGGTCGAACGATGGCGATCACCCGCTGGTCGAGTTTGCCCACCAGGTAGTTCTGCATCAGGACGGTTGTGACCGCAGCCAGCATCAGACTGACCAGCGCGACCAGACCGACGGCGGTGATGACCAACCGCCACGTGAGGGAACGGGGGAGGAGTCTCACGAATCTCCCCGTGCTACTCGGCAGGTTTCAAGACGTAGCCGGCGCCGCGCATCGTATGGATCATCGGGGCGCGCCCAGCATCGATCTTCTTGCGCAGGTAGGAGATGTACAACTCCACCACGTTGGCCTGACCGCCGAAGTCGTAGTTCCACACCCGATCCAGGATCTGGGCCTTGCTGAGCACCCGTTTGGGGTTGCGCATCAGATAGCGCAGCAGTTCGAACTCGGTGGCGGTGAGGGCGATGTCATCGCCACCTCGGCGTACCTCATGGGCGTCTTCGTCGAGTTCGAGGTCGCCCACGACCAACACATTGTCCGAAGCGGCATCGGTCGCCCCCGAGCGGCGCATGAGACCGCGCAGCCGAGCGACCACCTCTTCGAGGGAGAAAGGCTTGGTGACGTAGTCGTCGCCACCGGCGGTCAGACCGGCGATGCGGTCCTCCACGGAATCGCGAGCGGTGAGGAAGAGCACTGGAAGGTCGGGGAACTGCTTGCGCAGCCGCGACAGCACCTCCATGCCGTCGAAGTCGGGAAGCATCATGTCGAGGACCACCGCGTCGGGACGGATCGCCTTCGCCGTCGACACAGCCTTGCTGCCGGTCAGGGCGGTCTCGACCTCCCAGCCCTCGTAGCGCAGCGCCATGCGCAGCAACTCCGCGATGTTGGCTTCGTCGTCGACGACCAGGACTCGCAGTGGCGAGCCGTCAGGGCGAGTGAGCGCGGGCAGGCGTTGAGCAACGGTCATGTCTCAACAGTGGCGTATCGACCCCATCTGAAGCCATGAGAAAGCTGTGTGTTTCCTGTGTCTCGCATCCCAGCGATGGTTAGCGCACCGGGGCCACCCACGATCGGACCAGTGCGGCATTCGATAGGGACCCGATGCCTCGTGCACAGGTCTGGCACAGGTTCGGGCTCCACGATGGGGGGCATGAACGACGACAACGGCCTCAACCCCGACACGAACGACCTATCCGCCGCCGACTCCGAAGCGACTCCGGTCGAGGAGCCGACCCAGAAAGTCGAAGCCGCTGCCTCCGAGGTCGCGGCCGAGGAGCCCGCTGCCACGGTGCCTCCGACTGCCCTGCCCCCACAGGCGCCGGTTGCTCCGGCAGCACGCCGCGGGTTCCTCGATCGCCTCTGGGGCTGGAAAGCTGCGGTGGTGCTAGCGCTGGCCGGGCTCCTCCTCGGTGGGCTGGTCGGAGCCGGTGTCGCGATGGCTGCTGGACACGATCGTGGTGGACGTGGCGACTTCGGTCGCATGGGACACCACGGCATGTGGGGTGAGCGCGACGGTGACCGAGAGGGCATGGGCGGGCCGGGTCGCAACTGGGGCCCCGGCGGCAACGGTCAGTGCCCCGGCGGGCCCGGCGGCCCGATCGCGCCAGGTGCACCCAACGCCCCCGCTGCGCCAAACGCGAGCCCCTCGCCCTCTGCCTGAGTTCCACCGCAGCACCACAACCGCATAGAACCTCTCCTTGTAGAACGAGCATAGTTCTGTTATAAATAGAACTATGCTCGTTCGCGTTGACCCCACATCGGGGCAGCCGCTCTTCTCCCAGATCGCCGCCAGCGTCCGCGGCGCGATCGGGCGCGGTGAGGTTCGCTTGGGTGATTCGCTGCCCGCCGTGCGCGACCTGGCGGATTCGTTGGGCGTCAACATGCACACCGTGCGTGCGGCGTACGCCGAACTCCGCGATGAGGGACTGCTGGAGATGCGCCGGGGCCGTTCGGTCACGGTGATCGCGGCTACCCCCGACGAAGCCGTGCTCAGAGAGCAGGCTCGAGGGCTGGTGCGCGCTGCCCGCCGGGTTGCCAAGAGCGACGAGCAAATCCTCGAACTGGTCAAGGAGGCCCTCGGATGAGTGAAACGTTTGGACTTAGGCAACGGCTGATGCCGGCTATTCCGGCAGTAGTGGCGGCCCTCGTCACCCTGTATGGGACCGTGGCCGGCCGCACGAATCTTCCCGATCCAGTGGCCATCCACTTCGATTTGAGCGGACATGTCGACGACGTCGCCGGACGCGATCTGTTCTTCTGGTGCCTCTCGACGATCGTTGTGACGGCCGCTGGCATGGCTGTGGGATGTGCCTGGGTGTTGCGGACTCGAGGCGCTCGGGCGATGTGGCTGTGGGGGTTCACCTACCTGGCGTGGTTGGGCACGGTGGTGTTGGTATGGACGGCTGTTTCGCAGCGGGGACTCACCAGCGCCGAGCAAGCCCCCGGACCGGGGTGGTGGGGGGTGCTGCTCCTTGTGGTCATCCCACTGGCAATCGCCTCTGCGGTGGCCCGATTCGTCGGCGGCATCGTGCCCAAGGTGAATCACCGCGACGCTGCCCGACTCGGATTGGGTGAGGGCGAAGTCGCCGTGTGGGTCGGACGAACCATGGTCAGGTGGCCGCTGCTGCTGGGTGCGCTTGGGATCAGCTTCGCGGTGGCGATGGCTCTGATGGGCCAGGTGTGGATCGCTTGGGTGGGCTTGGTGCTCGTGGTGATCGCGCTCGCGACGTACTCCCTCACGGTGACCGTCGACGCACGCGGGCTGGGTCTGCAATGGGGCCTGTTCGGTTGGCCACGCCAGATGATCCCGATCGATCGGATCGTGGTGGCCAGCGTCGAGGACATCAAGCCCGCGCAGTGGGGCGGCTGGGGCTATCGCGGCAGCCTGCGACTCTTCGGCCGGGCCGCGGCGGTGCTGCGGGCCGGTGAGGGGCTGGTGTGCGACCTGGCCGACGGAGCGCGATTTGCGGTCACCGTCGACGACGCGGCCACGGCGGCGGGTCTGCTGAACGACCTGGTTGCCCGCCGCGCGCCGGCCAACTCCTAGATCTCGGCTGCTCCGGGCGCCGACCTCGGGCAGACTGTACGGCGCTGTGCAGATCAACTACCCCGAAGAACTCCCGGTCTCCCGGCGCCGTGACGACATCGCCGCCGCGCTGAAGGCACACCAGGTGGTGGTCGTCGCCGGGGAGACCGGGTCGGGCAAGACCACACAGATCCCCAAGATCTGCCTGGAGTTGGGTCGTGGTGGCAACGGTCGCCTGATCGGACACACCCAACCGCGCCGGATCGCGGCTCGCAGCGTCGCGGAGCGGTTGAGCGAGGAAATGGGTGTCCACCTCGGTGACGAGGTGGGCTACCAGGTCCGTTTCACCGACCACACCAGCGCCTCGAGCCGGGTCAAAGTCATGACCGACGGAATCTTGCTGGCCGAGTTGCCGCGCGACCCGCAGTTGCGTCGCTACGACACGCTGATCATCGACGAGGCACACGAACGCAGCCTCAATATCGACTTCATCCTCGGCTACCTCAAGCGGCTCCTACCCAAGCGGCCCGACCTCAAGATCGTGATCACCTCGGCCACGATCGATGTGGAGCGGTTCTCGGCCCACTTCGACGACGCCCCGGTGATCGAGGTCTCCGGGCGCACCTATCCGGTGGAGGTGAGATACCGACCGCTGATGAGCCTCCCCGACGACCTCGACGACGAGGGCGACGTCGTCGTGCGCGACCAGACCGAGGGAATCGTCGAGGGCGTCGTCGAACTCTGCGCCGAAGGCAACGGGGACATCTTGGTCTTCCTCCCCGGAGAGCGGGAGATCAAGGACACCGCCGACGCCTTGGCGAATCTCTCCGAGGGGCCGTCCAACTCTCGCGGCGGCTTCGACATCGTGCCGCTGTTCTCCAGACTCTCGGCGGCCGAGCAGCATCGTGTCTTCGAGCCGCACACGCGGCGAAGGGTCGTGCTGGCCACCAATGTCGCCGAGACCTCACTCACGGTGCCGGGGATCAGATACGTGATCGACACCGGACTGGCCCGGATCTCGAGGTACTCCACGCGAACCAAGGTCCAACGACTCCCGATCGAGCCGATCAGCAAGGCGTCGGCCAACCAACGAGCAGGGCGCTGTGGGCGGCTCGGGCCCGGGATCTGCCTGAGGTTGTACGCCGAGAGCGACTTCGAGGCTCGCCCAGACTTCACCGAGCCGGAGATCCTGCGCACCAACCTGGCCAGCGTGATCCTGCAGATGGCCGCACTGCGACTGGGGGACATGTCGAGGTTCCCGTTCGTGGAGCCGCCCGATGCCCGCAACATCAAGGCCGGGACCCAACTGCTCACCGAGTTGGCTGCGCTCACCTCGGCCGGGCGGATCACCCGACTGGGCCGCACCCTCTCGCGGCTGCCGATCGATCCACGATTGGCGCGCATGGTCGTGGAGTCCAATCGGCTGGGTTGTTTGCGTGAAGTGCTGGTGATCGTGGCCGCGTTGTCGATCCAGGACCCTCGAGAACGTCCCGAGGAGCATCGGGCCCGGGCCGACCAACTCCATGCCCGCTTCCGCGACCCACGCTCGGACTTCATGACCTGGCTCAATCTGTGGCAGCACGTGCGCGAGCAGCAGCAGGCTCGCTCCTCCAGCGCCTTCCGCAGGATGTGCCGTGAGGAGCACCTCAACTACATACGGCTGCGGGAGTGGCAGGAACTTGAGTCCCAGCTCCGCCAGATCTCGCGGCAGGTTGGCCTGCGCCCCGGCCCCTACGCCGACACCCCCGACGCCGACGGGATCCACCAGGCATTGCTCAGCGGTCTGCTCTCCCATATCGGGCTGAAGGACGAGCGCCGTCGCGACTACCTGGGCGCGCGCAACGCGCGGTTCTCGATCTTCCCGGGCTCGGTGCTCTTCAAACGCCAACCTGACTTCGTGATGGCCGCCGAACTCGTGGAGACCTCACGGCTGTGGGGCCGCCAGGTGGCCACGATCGATCCGGTCTGGGCCGAGCGCTTGGGGGCTCACCTCGTCAAGCGCCAGTTCTCCGAGCCGCATTGGTCCTCCAAGCGGGCCAGCGCGATGGCCTACGAGCGGGTGACGTTGTACGGCGTACCGCTGGTCGCACAGCGGCTGGTCGCATACGCCGGACACGACCCACGATGGGCCCGAGAACTGTTCATCAGGCACGCCTTGGTGCAAGGAGAGTGGCGCAATCAGCACCGCTTCACCGAAGAGAACCGACGTCTTCTCGAGCAGGCGGCCGAACTCGAGCATCGGGCTCGTCGACGCGGCATCGTGGTCGACGAGGGGACCCTTTTCGACTTCTACGACGAGCGGGTTCCCGAGAGTGTGGTCAGCGGCGCGCATTTCGACACCTGGTGGCGCAGCGCCCGCCGGGTAACTCCCGGCCTGCTCACCTTCGATCTCGAGATGCTGGTGCGTGAAGGCAACGAACCTGGCGCTGAGGACTACCCCGACACCTGGTCGACCGGGTCGGCACGCCTGCCGCTGAGCTACCACTTCGAGCCCGGCGACGAGCGCGACGGGGTCACCGTGGACATCCCACTGGCCACGCTCAACCAACTGAGCGGGGCCGACTTCAGTTGGCACGTGCCCGGGGTTCGTGAGGATCTGGTCATCGCGCTGATCCGGGGGTTGCCCAAGCGGCTTCGGGTCAACTTCGTCCCTGTGCCGGATGTGGCGCGCCGATTCCTGGCAGAGGTTCCACCGGGGGAGGAGTCGCTGACCGCGGCGCTCTCACGGCATCTGCGGGCCCGCACCGGGGTCCATGTGCCGCCCGAGGCGTGGGATCTGGCAGCTGTGCCCGATCACTTGAGACCTCGCTACCGGGTGGTCGACGACCAGGGCGAGGTCGTTGCGACCGGCCGCGATCTGGAGGACCTCAAGGCCCCGCTTCGAGCCTCCTTCGAGTCGGCGGTGCAGGGTGTGGCACGGGATGCCGGGATGAGCGCCACCGGGCAGACATCGTGGACCTTCGGCCGTATCGAGGAGTCGTTTCGACAGGTTCGCGCCGGCCACGAGGTGGTCGGCTATCCCGCCCTCGTCGACGAAGGCAACTCGGTCGGACTGGTGGTGGCCGCCTCCCGTGAGGAGCAGGCCGCCCGGCACCGTCTCGGCGTACGCCGACTGCTGAGCCTGGCCCTGCCCAGCCCGGTCCGGGAGGTTGTCGATGGCCTGACGACGAGCCAGAAATTGGCGTTGGCGGCGGCCCCGTACTCCTCGATAGCCGATCTGGTCGGGGACTGTGTGCTCAACGCCGTCGAGATCGAGGACCTGGCTGCGATCCGCGACGAGGAGACCTTCGCCCGCCTTCGGGACCGATTGGCCCTCGACCTGCCGGCGCGAGTGGTTGAGGTGGTCGGGCAGGTGCTGCTCGTGGTGGAGCGATGGCGCGAGGCGGACCGCCTTATCTCCGGACGGGCCGATCTGCTGGAATTGCCGGCCCGGGCGGACATGTCGGCGCAGATCGGAACACTGATCCACCGTGGGTTCGTGGGCGAGGCAGGCGTGATGCTGCGCCACTACCCGCGCTACTTGAAGGCTCTGTGCCTGCGTGCGCAGCGACTCTCCAGCCAGATCAGCAGAGACCGCGAACTCATGGACCGGATCACTGCGCTGCAGCAGGCGTGGCGCCAACGCATCGAGGCGCTACCGGCGGGCCAACCTCCAGGACCACGGCTTCGCGAGATCGGCTGGCTCTTGGAGGAGTACCGCGTCTCGCTCTGGGCGCAACAACTCGGCACGTCCACGAAGGTGTCGGACCAACGCATCCGGGCCCTGTTGGAGGCATGACCCGCGCCGCATCCTCAGAGATAGGGCGCAGCAGCGGCGACAACGCGCGCGAACAGCGCCGGGTCGAGCACGGCCCCCTCGCGCCGGATGTCGGCATCGGCAATGCGGACCAGGCGATCCAGACGCACCTCGGAGTCACGTCCACGGGTGTCCCACCCACCGGAACCGACGTCCATCCAGAAGCGCCCCTCGGAGGCCTCCTGAGCGGCGTCGCGGTCGTGGTCCTTGGAGGTCATCGGGAGTGCCAGCACCCCATCCCCGCTGCGGGACACGACGATCACGGGACGGTCCTTGCCCTGGGTCGGGTCGTCCTCATAGGGGACCCAGGCCCACACCACCTCGCCCGGTTCGGCGACCCCGTTGAGGGTGGGGGCCGGCGTGGGTGGGGGCGTGGGCGGTTGCCGTCTGGAGAGGAAACGAGGGGGCCAGCGGAGCTTGATCGGAGGAAACATGCCTGCCTCTCTCGGATTCGGTGCGCCGGGCCGGGAGCGCCTCTCGGCGCGTGGCCGCTCGTAGCGGCTATCTGTGGGACCCGGGGCTACCGCGGCCCGGCGCAGGCTCAGGCTACCGGGTCGGGCCCAGATGACCGGCCAACTCCAGACGTCCGGCTTGATGCAGTTGTTCGGCCATCACTCCCAGGCGCGCGGCCTGCCTGACGTCCACGTCACCCAGGACGCGCCGACCCACGGCGATCACGTGGGCGAAGGCTGCGGCCCGAAAGAGGGCATCGGCGAAGTCGGCGGCGGCCACCCCGGCCAGCACGTTGTCGACCAGGTCGCGCACCTGATCGGGGCCGGGCGGGTCAACGACCCCGGCGATGACTTCCTGGGCCGGGACTGCGGCGCGTCCGGCGGCGTACTCCGCGGCGACTTGGTGGGGCGCGGCGTGCACGAAACTGCGCAGGGCATACAGCCGCCAGAGGGCCCCGGCCATGGAATCCGACGGTGCCTGCGACCACAGGGTTGCCAAGGTGTCGAGCCCCTCGTCATCGGCGAGACGCACCAGGCGGCTCACCATCTCGTCGTCGCCCGGCCCGGTCCCGCGCACCAGAGCGGTCGCGCACATCTCGGCCGCCTCTGCCAGGACTGCCGGATCGGGTCCGCCAGGCAAAGCGTCGAAGTGGGCGGCACCTGGCCGCAAAGGTCGGTGGTGGCGGCGTTCAGTCATGTGCCCTCCGACATGGAGTAGCACGCAACCGATCACGAGCAGCAGGGAACGAGACCACGTG
>CALMLL010000096.1 GCA_937868075.1 uncultured Marmoricola sp.
TGGGCCGATACATGCTGCACCTGGCCAACCAGTCCGATGCGCTCTATTCGGTCTGCCGCGGCGACGAACCGGTGGAGACCAAGATCCTGGTGGACTTCGCTCGCGACCTGAACTTCGAGATCATCTGCGCCGGCAAGGGCAAGAACAACCCGCTGAACCCCTATGCCACGCCCGATGATCTGGCCGCCGAGGCGGCGCGCAAGAAGATGAACCCGAAGATGCTGACCGAGTTCGTCGACGGCTCCAAGGCGATGATCGAGATGGCCGCGCTGGCCAACACCACCGGCCTGGAGATGAGCAAGCGCGGAATGTACGGACCGGCATCCACCGTGCCCACGTTGCACGAGACGTTCGCGCTGCAACAAGACGGCGGAGTACTCGACCGACCCGGAGTCGTCGACTACTGCGTGGGGCCGGTCTCCCCGGGAGTCTTCGTCGTCGTCCGAACAGACGACCCGTACGTCCAGCACGAGATGGCCTACCTCCAGATGGGTGACGGTCCCTACTTCTCCCTCTACCGCCCCTACCACCTTGCCTCCATCGAGGCACCGCTGACGGTCTACGAAATGGCGCTGGAGCGCCAACCGAGCTTCACCTCGGAGCACTGGACCTCCGAGGTAGGCGCAGAGAGCAAGCGCGCCCTCAAGGCGGGCGAAATGATCACCGGCATCGGCACCGACACGATCCGAGGGCTGGCCGACCCGGCCGACGACTTCGCCGCCTGCAACGGGGTGCCACTGGGGATCCTGGCCGGCGCCCGACTCAAGCATGACGTCCCGATCGACCACATGTTGACGTACGACGACGTGGAACTCGACGAAGCCTCTCTCATCGTCCGGATGCGCCGCTATCAAGACGCCCTCACCCGCGGTGAGCGCGTCCCGTCCTTGAACGAACTGCGCGACTCCATCCACCGATGAGCCGCGGCGCCTGCGCGCTAGGCTCCCAGCGTGCCATCGGCGTCCCCAACACCTCGCGCTGCGCTGGTGATGCTCGCAGCCGGGGAGGGGCGACGAGTCGGCCATGACTCCAACAAGGTGCTGCTGCCGCTGGCTGGTCGACGCGTGTTCACCTGGGCGATCCGCTGGGCCCGAGAACTGTCCACCGTGGCCCACACCGTTCTGGTCATTCGCGAGCAGGACCGCGAGACCGTGATGGCCACCCTTGCTCGTGAGGTGGAGCCGCCATCGGTGACCGTCGTGGTCGGCGGTGACAGCCGCCACGGCTCAGAATGGGCCGCGCTTCAGGCGCTGGCGCCTCTCATCGAGAGCGATCAGGTCGATGTGGTGGTGATCCACGATGCGGCGCGGCCACTGGCCAGCACGGCGCTGTTCCGCGACGTGATCGCAGCGGCCTGGGAGCACGGCGGCGCCATCCCGGCCATGACGATGAGTGGCCTGGTGCCCTTGGACGCGACAGCGGGGATGACCAACCACGAGGTGGCCGCCGTGCAGACCCCCCAGGCTTTCTTGGCCGAGCCGCTGTTGGATGCCTACCGCCGAGCCGACGACGATGGCTTCGTCGGGACCGATACCGCCAGTTGCATCGAGCGCTACACCGACGTGTCGATCCGTGCCGTCCCCAGCGACGCGCGCAACATCAAGATCACCTTCCCCGAAGATCTCTTCTTGGCCGAGCGGTTGCTGGCGCGAGCCGACTTCGACTTGAGCGGCTCGACCGAGCCTGTGCACCACCGGTGGCCCCACCTGCGTGATCTGCTCCGGCGAGGGGAGACGCCATGAACATCGCCCACGCGGAGTTGTCGTGCGAGACCTGCGAGACGGTCACCGAACACGAGATGCACTATGCCGGCCGGTTGCTGGAGTCGGTGCGCTGCACGGTCTGTGGCCAACACATGGAGTTGTCCCAGCGGGTGTTGGTCCCGGCCTATGTCCACGACCTCGAACAACGCGTCATCAGCAAGCCGAGCCGCCTGTGGCACCGGGCCACCAAGGACCCGGTCGGCTTCCTGCGGGGCTTGCCGATGGCCGTGCTGCGCCAACCGGTGAAGTTCTTCAAGGAGTTCCGCTCCCTCATCGACCGCTGATCGATCGGCGGATCAGGCGCGCAGTTCGCGGCTCATCTCCTCGACGCACTCGAGCAGTCTCACCGCGGAGTCGTTGTCGACGCGTCGGCCCATCGAGGGCGCTTTCACCAGGCTCACCGGCCCGTGGGCGCGCAGCGACGTGACCAGCTCCGCAAGATCATCGGTGGCCAACCCCGCACCGAGATCGGCGACGGCCTGGGCACTGAGGATCACCGGCGCGGTGACGATGCCCAGTCCTTCGCGGTCGATGGTGTCGGTCACACAGCCGTCGCGGACGCGCTTGATCGTGTCGGTGACCGGGCGATGCGCCGCGGCGGCGTACTCACCGTCTTCGTCGAAGCGAGTCAGCATCGCGGAGATGAACGCCTGTGGGGTCAGCGGACACAGCGGGTCATGGACGACCAAGGTGTCGCCAGCACATGTGCGGGCCACATCGCAGGCGTCGACCACCTCGGCGTACGCCGACAACTCCGGCAGCGCTCGACGCTGAGCCTCACCTTGGTCGACTCCGATCAGGAGGGAGTCGACACCGGGACGCACAGGCAGCGCCGCCAAGGCATGGCGAAACAGCGAGGCTCCGTGTAGGGGAGCGAACGGGAGCGCACCACGTCCGGATAGGGACAGCAGGAAACGCACCGGAGCTCGCTCGACGGGCTGGGCCTAGGAGGCCAGCACCTCATCGAGAATGGCCTCGGCCTTGTCCTCGTTGGTGTGCTCGGCCAACGCCAACTCCGAGACGAGCACCTTGCGGGCCTTGGCCAGCATGCGCTTCTCGCCGGCGGACAGACCCCGGTCACGCTCACGACGCCAGAGGTCTCGCACGACCTCGGCAACCTTGATGACATCGCCGGAGTGCAGCTTCTCCATGTTGGCCTTGAAGCGACGCGACCAGTTGGTGGGCTCTTCAGCGTGAGGCGTGCGGAGCACGTCGAAGACCCGGTTGAGGCCTTCCTTGTCCACCACGTCACGAACTCCGACCAGGTCGAGGTTGCACGACGGGACCCTGACGACGAGATCCTGTTGGGCTACGACGCGCAGAACGAGGTACTGCAACTCCTTGCCCTTGATCGTGCGCATCTCGATGTCTTCGATGACCGCGGCCCCGTGGTTTGGATAAACGACCGTCTCGCCGACAGTGAAAGTCATATGTGGATAACCCCTTTCGAGGTGACCAGTCTAACACGGGGATCTGACACCCATTCTCACGTTTCCGCAGGTCAGACGCCCTTTGAGGGGTTGACAGATGCTCCGGATTGTGCAGCGACCCCGGCCGGAGGGGCGAGGAGGGTGGCATCGGACTAGGCTTGGAGCACCGACTCACGGCGCTGCCGAACGGCGAGAGGAAACCACGTGCGCACCCTTCCCAACACCCCGTCCTCACGCTCGGCCGGGCCGATCAGCCTGCGCCGACTCGCCACTTTGGCTGCGGCACTTCTGCTGACGATCACCCTGTCGGCGTGTGGCTCGCTCTGGCCGACAGAGGTGCCCTACAACCCCGGCGTCGGCACCAACGACCGCACCGGTGACGTCAACGTCCTCAACGCCGTGATCGTCTCGGCCACACCAGGCCAGGGGTCCTTCGTGGCCACGTTGGTCAACCGCAACGAGCAGGCCGCTGACCAGTTGCTCTCGGTCGAGGCGGCCGGTCTCACGATGGGCGGAGGGGCCACCCCCGAGATAGCCGCGGGCGGCGTGGTCAACCTGGCCAGCGCCTTCAACGGCATCCCGGTCACCGGTGACGCCAAACTCCTCAAGGCCGGCACCTTCGTCCGGGTGCGGTTGAACTTCAAGAACGCCGACCAGGTCACTGTGAACGTCCCGGTGGTCACCAATGCCGGTCCCTACTCCGAACTCATCCCCTCCCCCTCACCGTCCGCCTAGGAGTTGTCATGCCCTACACGTTGATCCTGCTGCGTCACGGCGAAAGCCAGTGGAACGCGAAGAATCTCTTCACAGGCTGGGTCGATGTGGACCTGACCGACAAGGGTCGGGCTGAGGCGGTGCGAGGTGGTCACCTCATCGCCGAAGCGGGGTTGTTGCCCGACGTCGTACACACCTCGTTGCAGCGGCGCGCCATCACCACAGCCGCGCTCTCACTCGATGCCGCCGATCGGCACTGGATCCCGGTACGCCGATCATGGCGTCTCAACGAACGCCACTACGGGGCCCTGCAGGGCAAGGACAAGAAGCAGACCCTGGAGCAGTTCGGCGAAGAGCAGTTCATGCTGTGGCGCCGCTCCTTCGACGTGCCGCCGCCCCCCATCGCCGACGACGACCCCTACTCCCAGGCCGGTGACCCGCGCTACGCCGACCTGGGCGACCAGATGCCCCGGACCGAGTGCCTCAAAGACGTCATCGCACGCCTACTCCCCTACTGGGAGTCGGCCATCGTTCCGGATCTACGCGATGGGCAGACGGTGCTGATCGCCGCCCACGGCAACTCGCTGCGAGCGGTGGTCAAGCACCTCGACCAGATCAGTGACGACGCGATCGCCGGCCTCAACATCCCCACCGGGATGCCCCTGGTCTACGAACTCGACGACGATCTGCGCCCGACGGTTCCCGGGGGTCGTTACCTCGACCCCGAAGCCGCTGCGGCGGCTGCGGCAGCAGTGGCCAACCAGGGTCGCTAGCCCTCCTGGCTCACCGGCAGTTCGCCGGTGACCAAGAAGATCTGCCGCTCTGCCACCGACACCGCATGGTCGGCGATGCGCTCGTAGTAGCGCCCCAGCAATGCGACATCCACGGCGGCTTCAATGCCGTGCTTCCAGTCCGACTTGAACAACTCGCGAAACGACTTGCGTCGCAACTTGTCCATCTCTTCGTCGATGTCGTCCAGTTCGTGCGCGGCGGCAACGTCGTTGCCGTCGATGACCTGGCCGACCTTGCCGGCCATCACTTCAGCGATCGAAGCCATGCGCGCGATCGTGGGCTCCAATTTGTTGGGGACGGCCCGATCCGGCACCCGCATCTTGGCCACCTTGGCCACGTGGACGGCGAGGTCGCCCATGCGCTCGAACTCGGCGGTCATCTTCAAGGCCGAGATGAGCATCCGCAGGTCGGTCGCGACGGGGGCCTGCAGGGACAACAGCTCATAACAGCGCTGCTCGATGTCCTCACTCAGCGTGTCGACAGCCGAGTCGGCGGCGATCACCCGGTCGGCGACTTCTTCATCGGCCTCGAGGAGAGCGGTCGTGGCATCGGCCACGGCGGTCTGCACCAGGGCTGACATGGCGACAAGGTCATGACGGACAGAGTCCAGCGACTCGTGGAAAGCTTCACGCATGGTCGGCAGCGTACGGACGCTGAGTGAACCTTTGGCGGCCCCACGTGAACGCGCGATGAACACTCCACAAAGGCGACGGTGATCGGCCGAAAGGCCTGCTCAGGCCCGCGTACCATCCAACCGTGGACCCGGGACTCCAACCGCTGCTCTTCGCGCTCGCCGGCGCGTTGGTGGGTGGCGGCGCCGTCTTGGCCTGGCACATCTCCCAGGTCCAGCAACAGCGCGCCGCGATCGCCGACCAACCCGTGCTGCCGGCCGGGGTCGCGGCCGTGCTCTCGGTGCTGCGCAGCAGCGCGCTGGTGGTCGATTCCCATGATCAGGTCCTCAAGGCCACGGCCCCGACGTACACGATGAACCTCGTGCGCGGAGACCAGATCGCGGAGGCGGGGCTGGCTGAACTGGTCGCCCTGGTACGTCGAGACGGCCAGATCCGCGAGACCGAACTGATCATCCCTCGCCCCGGCGCGCCCACCCGTCACGTCACCGCTCGAGTGGCCCCCCTGGGCGCAGACATGGTGCTCGCCCTCGTGGAGGACCGCACCCGCGAACACCAGATCGAGGCGATCCGCCGCGACTTCGTCGCCAACGTCTCCCACGAGGTCAAGACCCCCGTCGGCGCCATCAAACTGCTCAGCGAAGCGGTGGTGGAAGCCGCCGACGACCCCGAGGCCGTGCAACGCTTCGCGCATCGGATGAGCAACGAAAGCGACCGACTCGGGCGACTCGTGCAACAGATCATCGAGTTGTCCCGGCTCCAGCACGACACCCCGCATCTCGACTCCGGCGTGGTCGAGGTCGACGCCATGCTCGACCGGGTCATCGACGAGAACGCCACCGACGCATCGGCCCACCGCATCACCGTCGTGCGAGAGGGCGATCGGGGTCTCGAGGTCGAGGGCAACACCGAGCAGGTGGCTCTCGCGGTCGGAAACCTGTTGTCCAACGCCCTCACCTACTCCCCCGACGGCTCCAGCGTCGTCATCGGCACGGTGCGCCACGACGACTGGGTCGAGATCACCGTGGCCGACCAGGGCATCGGAATCCCTGCTGACGAGCTCGACCGCATCTTCGAGCGGTTCTATCGCGTCGACCCTGCTCGGCATCGCTCCACCGGAGGCACCGGTCTCGGGCTCTCCATCGTCAAGCATGTGGCCGCCACCCACGGTGGCGACGTGTCGGTGTGGTCGGCGCAGGGCGAAGGCTCCAAATTCACCATCAGGCTCCCTCTAGCAAGCACCCGATTGAAAGAAGATGACCGATGACCAGAGTGCTCGTCGTCGAGGACGAAGAAAGCTACTCCGACGCCCTGTCCTACATGTTGGGCAAGGAGGGTTTCGACGTGGCCGTGGCCAGCACCGGCCCCGACGCACTGACCGAGTTCGAGCGCAACGGCGCCGACATCGTGCTGCTGGATCTGATGCTGCCCGGGCTTTCCGGAACCGAAGTGTGCCGCCAGATCCGGCTCACCTCCACGGTCCCGGTGATCATGGTCAGCGCCAAGGACACCGAGGTCGACAAGGTCGTCGGGTTGGAACTGGGCGCCGACGACTACGTCACCAAGCCCTACTCCCCACGCGAGTTGGTCGCCCGGATCCGCGCTGTGCTTCGCCGGGGGACCGATGTCGACCTGGTGCCCACCACGTTGGAGGCCGGCCCGGTTCGCATGGACGTCGATCGCCACGTGGTCACGGTCAACGGCAGCGAGGTCCGGCTGCCGTTGAAGGAGTTCGAGTTGTTGGAACTCTTCCTACGCAATCCCGGCCGAGTCCTCACCCGGGGCCAGCTGATCGACCGGGTGTGGGGGGCCGATTACGTCGGTGACACCAAGACCCTCGACGTACACGTCAAGCGGCTGCGAGCAAAAGTCGAGCCCGATCCGAGTGAGCCCATCCACCTGCTGACGGTTCGCGGTCTGGGTTACAAACTCGAGGTGTA
>CALMLL010000097.1 GCA_937868075.1 uncultured Marmoricola sp.
CCGGCCCTGCGGCAGGCTGCCAACGAGGCACTCGAAGTGTGGCGATCCCCGCTGCAAGTGGGCCTTACCGGGCTCGGCTACCACGACCAGGAGGCCGACGAGCTGTCTGTCTTCATCCTTGCGGCACTGTCCGGGGGCATCCTGCTCTCGCGGGCGCGTCGGAGCACCGAGCCGTTGCGCATCGTTCAGGCTCGACTTGGCGTGGTGCTTGCGGCCCGATGAAGCAGTGTCGCGACGACGCCTCGAAAAGAGGCACCAACTGCTCCAAAATCGGCCTGTCCACGTCCAGCTCCATTGACCCGCTTTCTCGACTGTGGGTCGCGCGACCTAGCCGGGCAGCCCGGTCTAAGCGGGCGTGAGCGCCTCGGCCACGCGTGCGCCGGCTGACAGGGTGAAGGCCCCGGATGGGGAGCCCACCTTGAGGAACAGGGCGTGTCTGAGTTCCTCACGCTGGGCCTCGCCCAGGTTGGCGACGTAGGCCCCGGGGGGACCGATGCCCAGTAGCAGGCCAGCCCAAAGCTCCTCGAAGTCCTGATAGTGGCTGGTGACGGTGACCTGTTCCTCCACGACGCTTTGGCAACCGACTGCTTCGAGTTGGGCGGACAGCTCACCGCGCCCACCGAAGCGCAGGACCTCGAGGCCGGCGGTTCGCACGACCTCCGGTCCAGCCGTGTCGTTGACTGCAGCAGTGAAGGCGCTGAGCATCTGGGGACCGTCTTCGGATGCCCAGGCCGACAGGGAGAGACCCCCACCTGGCACGAGGACCCTCACCATCTCTGTGAGGGCCAACTGCGGATCGCTGACGAAGTGCAGGACAAGCGTGCAGAACAATCGATCGAAGGATCGGTCGGCGTACGGGAGGGCCTCGGCACGACCCTGTTGCACATGCGCGGTTGGGTTGAGGCGAGCGCATTCGTTGACGAACTCGGGCGAAGGATCGCAGGCCCACACCCGTTGGCGGTCGAGCTCGGCCAACAGGGCCTGGGTCATGGCTCCCGGCCCACACCCGACGTCGAGGACCCGACTCCCCTTGGTCAGCCGGGCGCGGTCCACCATCGCCCGAGCGAGCGGGAGTGAGTAGCGGCCCATGAAGAGGTCGTAGGCGGTCGCGGGGGCTGAGAAACTGTCGGCCCCCGGGATCGGCTCGGCCTGGTGCTCGGAGGGCGGAATGGATCCTGGGTTCTGTCCCATGCGGGTCACGACCTTTCTCCGGCAGTCTGGCAGCCTCGTCAAGCAGGGGCCGAGGGCAACGTCCCCAAGAGGTTCACGGTGCGTTCATGCCGCGGCTCCGTGGGGGTCTTCGCACCAGACGTAGCGTCGCAGCGTCCGAACGTTTGAGCCCACTAGAGGAGACCGAACGCATGCGTCCCACTGCTTTCGCCGTAGCTGCGGTGGCCCTGGCCGCCACCGCAACCAGCGCCTCGGCCGTCGCGTCTGACACCGGCCCGAGCACCTCGACCCACCCGTACGTGCTGTCTGCAAGCCCGCGGGTCACCACGACCTCACTGCTGACCGTGGGGGACCCTGCCGACAACGGCTATCTCATGGCCGGCATCCCCGACGGCCTCGGCGCCTACGACAACCAGGACGGCACGTTCGCGTTGCTGGTCAACCACGAGATCGCCGCCGACCGCGGCGTCGTACGCCGCCATGGCGGAACCGGCGCCTTCATCTCACGCTGGACCATCGACTCGGCCACTCTCAAGGTCCTGTCCGGCGAGGACCTGATCTCCGAGGTGTTCAGTGCCTCTGGTTCGGGTTGGGCACCGGCCACGGGCGCGGCCTTGAACCTCAATCGTCTCTGCTCGGCCGATCTCGCCGACCAGGCCGCGTTCTGGCGCTCGGCGAACCGGTTCGGCACCCGCAACCGCCTCTTCCTCAATGGTGAAGAGGGCGGCACCGAGGGTCGCGCCTTCGCCCACGTGGTCACCGGCCATGACGCCGGCTCCAGCTATGAGCTGGCGTCGCTGGGCAAGGCCGCCTGGGAGAACGTCGTGGCCTCCCCTGCCTCGAAGAACAAGACCGTGACCGTCGGTCTCGACGATGGCCAGGGTGGGCAGGTCTACGTGTACGTCGGCAAGAAGTCGCGCAAGGGCAACGACGTCCAGCGCGCCGGACTGGTCGGCGGCACGCTCTACGGCGTCAAGGTCGACGGCGTCACCAAGGAGGTGGACGCCACCACGCTGCCCACCGGCACCCGCTTCTCGCTGGTCCCGATCCCGGGAGCGGCCACCATGACCGGAGCTGAGCTCGACGCGGCCAGCAACACCCTCGGGGTGACCAACTTCGCCCGTCCCGAGGACGGTTCCTGGAGCCGATCCGAGTCGCAGGACTTCTTCTTCAACACCACCGCCTCGATCACCGGCGTCTCCCGCAACTGGCACCTGCGCTTCGACGACAACCTCGACGTCGAGACCGGTGGTGAGGTGCGGATCGCGGTCGCCGGACCGCCGAGTCCGGCCGGTGGCAGCCTCGGCGCCCCTGGTCCGCGCATGCTCGACAACCTGACCACCACCACGGAGGGTCGACTCCTGCTCCAGGAGGACCCGGGCAACCAGGCCTACATCGCCGGGATCTTCGAAGCCACCCCCAGCGACGACCAGCCCGTCGAGCCGCAACGGATCATGACCTTCGACCCGGCGCTGTTCACTCCCGGCCAGCCCGGATTCATCACCCAGGACGAGGAGAGTTCGGGGATCATCCCGGCGCCCTTCCTCGGACCGGATGCCTACCTGCTCACCGCGCAGGTGCACAAGGCGACCGGGGATCCGCGCACGGTCGAGATGGGTCAGCTTCTCCTCGCCCGCATCGCCAAGCCCTGATCGTCGCCCATTGCAGCGCCCCCGGCCTCTGGGCCGGGGCGCTGTGAGTGGTCCCCACCACCCGAACCTGGCTCTGTCCTGCCATCGGGTCGAGGATGTCGGTCATGACACCCAGCCACATCGCGGCCCGATGGCTCATCGTGGGCGGCGCCGCCCTGATCGGGCTCTTCCAGATCGCCCTCGCAGCCGGTGCCCCCTGGGGTGGGTGGGCGTACGGCGGTGGGCATGTCGGCATACTCCCTGGGGGCCTTCGCGTAGCGAGTGTGGGCGCGGCCCTCGCCTGGGCCGCCATCGCACTCGCGACCGCACGCATGCAACTCCCGGTCACCGCTCGCGCACGTCTCTGGCTGGCCCTGCTCGCGGCGGTGGGGCTGGTCGGCGCGGTGATGAACGGGATCTCGCCCAGCATCGGCGAGCGCGTCTTGTGGGCGCCGGTGAGCCTGGCGATCGGCGTCTGTGCCCTGTGGCTGCGCCGGTCCAAGGACCCCCGGTAGAAGGACTTCTGCGCTGAAACCCCCGACGCTCGCCTGCACCTGACTTTCGCCGAACTGGCAGGGGTACGAACCTTGACCC
>CALMLL010000098.1 GCA_937868075.1 uncultured Marmoricola sp.
TGCCGTTGCCGCGCACCGGGCCGTCGAGTTGTTGCAGGTTGCAGTTGACCACGAACGTCAGGTTGTCCAGTTCCTCGCGTGCGGCCAGCCCGATCGCGCCCAGCGACTCCGGCTCACCCATCTCGCCGTCACCGAGGAACGCCCAGACCCGCTGCTGGCTGGTGTCCTTGATACCGCGGTTGTGGAGGTAGCGGTTGAACCGGGCCTGATAGATCGCGTTCAGGCCGCCCAGACCCATGCTGACCGTGGGGAACTCCCAGAAACCCGGCATGGAGCGCGGGTGGGGGTAGGAGGACAACCCGTTGCCCTTGCCGTGTTGGGCTTCTTGCCGGAAGTGGCGCAGGTGCTCCTCGGTCAACCGGCCGACAAGGAAGGACCGGGCATAGATCCCGGGGGCGGCGTGACCCTGGAAGAACACGTGGTCGCCGCCGCCGGGGTGGTTCTTGCCCCGGAAGTGATGGTTGTAGCCGACCTCGTAGAGGCTGGCCGCCGACGCATAGGAGGCGATGTGGCCGCCCACCTCAAGACCGGGACGGTTGGCGCCGGAGACCATGATCGCGGCGTTCCAGCGGATGAGGCGGCGGATCTTGCGCTCGATCTCCTCGTTGCCGGGGAACCAAGGCTCGCGCTCGGGCGGGATGGTGTTGATGTAGTCGGTGCTGCGCAGGGCGGGTACGCCGACGTTGACCTCGCGGGCGCGCTCCAAAAGGCGCAGCATCACGTAGCGAGCCCGGTCGCGGCCGCGGCCATCGACAAGGTGGTCGAAAGACTCCAACCACTCCGAGGTCTCCTCGGGGTCGATGTCGGGCAGCTGCGTCGCCAGGCCCTCGTGGATCACGGTCCGGGTGGGTTCCCTACGGGTGCCAGATTCGCTCACGCGGCCCATCCTTACACCTGGTCGACAACCGCGGAATTTACTCAGCGGTAGATGGTCACCCTGTGGATCGGGACCGATCAGGGTTGCGCGGACCGGCGTACTCCGGTGAACTTGGTCGCCAACGGTCGAAGACCGGGCGCTGCCACTGGCATCGTCCACGACGAAAGGCATCACGTGAGCTTGAAAACCCATGCCGGAGAACGGCTGGGGCTCAAACCGGGGGCGGTTGTCCAAGAACTCGGCTGGGACGACGACGTCGACGACACCGTGCGCCAACAGATCGAGGACACCATCGATGCTGACTTGGTCGACGGTGACTACGGCGACGTGGTCGACGCGGTCCTGCTGTGGTGGCGAGACGGGGATGGTGACCTCGTCGATGCCTTGGTCGACTCACTGACCGACTTGGTCGGCGGCGGAGTCATCTGGCTGCTCACTCCCAAGATCGGACGGTCGGGCGCCGTCGAGGCTGCCGATATCGCCGAGGCAGCACCGATCGCCGGGCTGGCGACCACCAACACGGTGTCGTTGGAGGAGTGGAGCGCCACCAAACTGGTCTCACCCAAGGGCCGCTGAGCAGTCCGGCAGCCATGATCTCGCGACTGCTGCAGTCGGCCACAGTGCCTTTCACTGCGGTCAAAGTGCTCACCGACGCCGGAGTCATCCGGTTCTATGGCCCCGCGACTCTGGCCGCGGTGGCCCGCACGGTCGGGGCGTGGGGGACCGGTCTGGCCGGGGGAGTCAAGTCGGCCTCGATCCGCTACCCGGACCGCGTGGCCCTCGTTGACGACCTCGGTGACGAGACGTTCGCGGCCCTGGAGTCCCGGGGCAACGCGGTGGCCGACTCACTGGCGGCGCTGGGGGTCGGCGAAGGTGATGCGGTGGCCCTCATGGCCCGCAACCACCGCTACTTCCTCGAGGTTGCCCTGGGCACCGCCAAACTCGGCGCCGATGTCGTCCTGCTCAACACCGCGTTCGCCGCGCCGCAACTGGCCGATGTGCTGGAGCGGGAGAGTCCGGTCGCGGTGGTCTACGACGCGGAGTTCGCCGGCCTCTTCGCCCACCCCGACGTACGCCGAGTCGCGGACTCGTGGACCGCCGTCGTCGCCTGGACCGACGACGAGGAGTCTCTCGACCCCGGGGTGCTCACCGTGGAGCGCCTCATCGCCGACGGATCGGACTCCCCGCGGTTTCCTCCCGAGCGCTCCAGTCGCGCCATCATCTTGACCAGTGGCACCACCGGCACCCCGAAAGGCGCCCCGCGCGGCAACGCGAGCGCCTCGGCGGCGCTTGCGCTGCTGTCGAAGATCCCGCTGCGCAATGGTGATCGCACCCTCATCGCGGCGCCGTTGTTCCACACCTGGGGCTGGGCGCACCTGATGCTGGGGATGTTGCTGGGCAACGCTGCGGTGTTGACCCGTCGCTTCGAACCCGCGTCGGCCCTGAGGCTGGTGAGCGAGCAGCGGTGCACCGCGGTGGTGGTCATCCCGGTGATGTTGCAGCGGATCCTGCAGGCACCCAAAGAGGTGCTGGCCGGGGCCGATTTCTCCGGCGTTCGGGTGGTGGCCTCGTCAGGGTCGGTGATCCCCGGGTCGATCGTCACTGCCTGGATGGACGCGTTCGGCGACAACCTCTACAACATTTACGGCTCCACCGAGGTGGCTTGGGCGACCATCGCAGCGCCGGCAGACCTGAGAGCCGCACCCACCACGGCGGGCCAGGTCCCCTTCGGCACCGAGGTGCGTCTCTTCGACACCGAGGGTCGGCCAGTGCCGCAGGGAAGCACCGGTCGGATCTTCGTGGGCAACTCGATGCTGTTCGAGGGCTACACCGGTGGAGGCGACAAGGAGCGCATCGATGGCCTGATGAGTTCGGGCGACGTGGGCCGCTTTGACGAGCACGGCCGTCTCTTCGTCGAGGGTCGTGACGACGACATGATCGTTTCCGGTGGGGAGAACGTGTTCCCCCAAGAGGTTGAGGAGGTGCTGGCGGCCCACCCCGACGTGGTGGAGGCGGCCGCGATCGGGGTCCCCGACGACGACTTCGGGCAACGGTTGCGCGGGTTCGTGGTCCTGCATGAGGGGGCGGTCCCGAACGAGGCGGCGCTCTTGGACCATGTCCGCTCCCAGTTGGCGAGGTACAAGGTTCCGCGAGAGTTGGTCTTCCTGCCGGAGTTGCCGCGCAACGCGACTGGCAAGATCGTGAAACGCACCCTAGGAGAGGTAGACCTCTGATGGCTCTGGCAGTTGGCGACCTCGCCCCCGACTTCACCCTCAAGGATCAGTACGCACAGGACGTGAGCCTCTCTGCCCTGCTCAAAGAGCGGGCAGTGTTGATCGTGTTCTATCCGTTCGCGTTCAGCGGGGTCTGCACCGGTGAACTCAACGGCTTCCGCGACCGCCTGGGTGACGTCGAGACCGAGGCCAGCACGATCGTGGCGATCAGTTGTGACCCGATCTATGCCCAGCGGGCCTTCGCCGATCGGGACGCCTTGTTCTTCCCACTGCTTTCGGACTTCTGGCCACATGGGTCGGTGGCGTCGGCGTACGACGTTTTCGAGCCGCAGATCGGCGCAGCCAAGCGCTCCTCATACCTCGTCGGCCGCGACGGAACGGTGCAATGGTCGGTGCATAACGACCTCGGGGACGCACGTGACCTGGACGCGCATGCCGTCGCTATCCGGGCTCTGGACTAGACATTTCGCCTGCAAGTGGCGCAATTTTGTACTAAATCCGTCTCGTGACGTGACAGCTTGTTAGTTCTCCGTCAATATTTCAACCGTACGACCGCTGGTGACCCGAGACGCCAGCGGTCGTATCCTTTTTCGCTTGTTCCCCTCGAGC
>CALMLL010000099.1 GCA_937868075.1 uncultured Marmoricola sp.
GAGAACGCTTGATCTGTTTCTTCTCGCTCAGCGTTGCAGTGGCGCTCATGTCAGTGGCGCTCATGTCAGTAGGCCTGTCGGTAGCGGTTGACCAGGGTGATGCTCACGATGTTGATCCCCAGGGTGATCAAGAACAGCAGCAGACTGACCGCGAACAGCATGTTGTAGTCGACCGACCCGACCGGGTTCTCACCCTGGGCGGTCTGGGCGATGAAGCCGGTCATGGTCTGCATCGGGTCGCGGGGGTCCAGCGACATGTTCTTCCGGGCACCGGCGGCCAGCGCCACGATCATGGTCTCGCCCACAGCTCGGGAGAGGCCGAGAACAATGGCCGCGGCGACGCCGGACAGCGCCGCCGGGAGAACCACCCGCAGAGTGGTCTGCATCCTGTTGGCGCCCATCGCCAGTGAGCCTTGTCGCATCGCCTGCGGCACCGCCGAGAGTGCGTCTTCGGAGAGCGAGGCAACCGTGGGCACGATCATGACCCCGAGGACGAGCCCGGCGGCTAGAGCGTTGGTGAAGCCGACCTTGATCGCGAGCAGGTCCTGGAGCAGCACCGGAGTCACAAAGGTGAGGGCGAAGAAGCCGTAGACCACCGAGGGGACCCCTGCCAGCAGTTCAAGGGTGGGCTTGAGCCACTTGCGAGCACGGCGACTGGCGTACTCGGAGAGGTACATCGCAGCTCCAAGACCCAATGGCACTGCCACGAACAACGAGATGACGGTCGTCATCAATGTCCCGGTGACGAGGGGTATGACGGCGAACGTGCCCGTCGTGGAGAAGAACTCCCCGAAACGCACCTGGCCGAAGAAGTGAACGACCGGCTCGAAGAGCGCCAACACGATCCCCACCGTGATCGCGATTGAGAGCAGCGCCGAAGCCGACAGACTGCCGCGCACCAACGATTCGAAGGGACGCTTCCGTGCGCCCAGGTCAAGCGTTGAGTCGGCCAGGCCCGCCCTTTCGGACGGACCTGGCCGGCTGACTCCACGTGTGGACATGGTGTGACTCTCGGTTCTATCGGCTTCCTTGGTGGGTGGCCGTTGACTAACCGATACCCTCCAGGGTCGACTTCGTCTTGGCGTAGTCATCGGAGTTCAGCGGGATGAACTTGGCCGACTTGGCGATCGTCTCCAGGTTGTCGATGTAGAAGTCGGTGTACGCCTTGACCGCGTCGTTGTCCTTGTAGGACTTGTTGTTCACGTAGATGAACAGCGGTCGTGCCAGCGGCGTGTACTCCCCGGACTGTGCGGTCTCAGCAGAGGGCAGGACGCAGCCCTTGCCGCTGTCGATGGCCACAGCCTTGAGTGCGTCGGCGTTCTCTTCGTAGTAGGTGTAGCCGAAGTAACCGGTAGCACCCTTGGTGCCCTCGACGCCCTGGACCAGGACGTTGTCGTCCTCGGAGGCTTCGTAGTCCTCGCGGGTCTTCTCCGAGTCGGCCCCGATGACCTCGCCGGCCATGTAGTCGTAGGTGCCCGAATCGGTACCTGGCCCGAAGAGGGTGATCTTCTGGTCAGGGAAGGTGGGGTCGAGCTGCTTCCAGTTGGTGATCTTGGAGTCGGGACCCCAGAGCTTGATCAGCTGGTCGACAGTCAGGCACTCCACAGCCAGGTCCTTGTTGACCACGACGGTCAGCGCGTCCGTGGCGACGTGGAGTTCGGTGTACTCGATGCCGTTCTTCTCGCAGACCGGGACTTCTTCGTCCTCCTTGATCGGGCGAGATGCGTCCGAGATGTCAGTTTCACCGGCGCAGAACTTCTCGAAGCCGCCTCCGGTGCCAGAGGAACCCACGGTCACCTTGATGGCTGGGTTCTCTTCGGAGAGCAGTTCGTAGGCGGCGTTGCTCATGGGAAAGACCGTCGACGAACCGTCGACGGCGACCTTGCCAGACACCTCGTCGCCGGCGCTGGAGCCACCGCAGGCGGCAAGGGAGAGCGAGAGCAGGACCGAACCGGTTCCGGCGGCCCAGCGAGTGGTTGTGCGCTTCACGTGTAACTCCTGTGATGTCTTGGATGTGACATCGGCGAAGTTAGGCAGGGCAGGTGTCCCAATGGTCCGACCATGGTGAACGAGCAGTGAACGGTTGCCGCCAACTCGGCGTTGCATCGTCAACTTTGTGACGACCACCACGCCACGTGGGGTAAAGGCCAGGTCAGAAGACGGTCGGGTGCTTCTCGGTGGCCACGACCTGGGTGCCGCGGTGGTGGAGCACCACCATCTCCGCAGGCTGGAGGAAGACCGGCGGAAGGCCGAGCACCTCGAAGATCGTCGGAAGGACCGGACGGTGGGTGCAGACCACGGTCGACTCGGCATCCTTCATCAGGTTGCGTAGCAGTTTGGCGATCGCGTCGGCGTCGGCGCTCTCCTCGCTGAGCCGAGGGGTGGCCTTCATCCCGATCACGTGTTCATGGGCATAGGGCAACACCGTGTCGGCGCAGCGGGTGCTGGTCGAGGTGATCAGTCGGGTGACGGCGTACGCCGAGAGCACCGGGGCCAGGGCATTGGCCTGGCGCTCCCCGAGCGGGGTCAGGGGGCGTCCCCGGTCGTTGCGAGCCCAACGCTTGCGGCTGCGGGCTTTCGCGTGCCGCAACACGATCAGCGGCGAGGTGGGCTCTTGCACCTCGACGGCGGTCTCGATCAGCGTCCGGTCCATGGCGTAGGTGAGTCGGCCGGCCGCCTCGGCCAACGGGACCCACAGGACCTGATCGATCTCGGAGTTGGCCTGGTAGCCGGAGATATCGGGATCGCCGACGACGTGGCCGATCCAGTAGTGGACGATCTTGGTCCGGCCGTCGGCCTGCACGTAGGCCTGGCTTGGCAGCGGGATCCCGAGGCGGATCTCGACACCGGTCTCCTCCAAGACCTCGCGCACCGCGGTGACCGTGTCGTGCTCACCCGGGTCCTGTTTGCCCTTGGGATAGGCCCAGTCGTCGTACTTGGGCCGGTGGACCAACAACACGGCGCCCTCGTGAATAACGACGGCGCCGCACGCGATCAGATCCGGATCAGGTAGGGCGGTGGGGTCTCCCATATGGCCTAGTTTCACACCCTCCGGGGGCCCCGTGACAAGCGGCGGCCCGTGTGCGCGCGTCCCGCCCGTGTTTCTCAGCGGTGGCGGTGGTGTCGGCTGATCAGGATTTCCTGCAGGTCCTCCAGCGGACGGCTCGAGGAGCCGGCCTCGCGGGTCCAGTCGCCGTCGGGGTGCAGTTCCCAACCGGCCGTGGTCGGTGCGAACGCGGTGTCGAGCAACTGGGTCGCCTGGGCCACCTGGGCGGCGTCGGGAAGCGGAACCAGCACCTCGACGCGTCGGTCGAGGTTGCGGTGCATCATGTCGGCCGATCCGATGTAGACCACCGGCTCTCCGCCGTTGGCGAACCAGAACACGCGGCTGTGCTCCAGGAAGCGTCCCAGGATCGAGCGGACCCGGATGGTCTCGGACAGCCCAGGCACGCCGGGGCGCAGCGCACAGATGCCGCGCACCAGCAACTCGATCGGTACGCCGACCTGCGAGGCGGCGTACAACGCGTCGATGAGTTCCTCATCGACGATCGCATTGGCCTTGATCCGGATACGAGCGGGCCGACCGGCGAGGTGATGTTCGATCTCGGCGTCGATGCAGCGCTGCAACCCACTGCGCACGGAATCGGGAGCCACCAGGAGTTGGTCGTAGGAGGCGTTGCGAGAGTAGCCGGACAGGTTGTTGAACAGGTGGGCGACGTCCTCGCCGACGGCCTCGTCGGTGGTCAACAACCCGAGATCCTCATACATCCGAGCGGTCTTGGGGTTGTAGTTGCCGGTGCCGATGTGGGTGTAGCGGCGCAGTCCTTCGGGCTCCTGGCGCACCACCATGGAGAGTTTGCAGTGGGTCTTGAGACCGACCTGGCCGTAGACCACGTGACAGCCGGCCTCCTCCAGCTTGCGAGCCCAGCGGATGTTGGCCTGCTCGTCGAAGCGAGCCTTGATCTCGACGATGACCAGCACCTGCTTGCCCGACTCGGCGGCGTCGACGAGGGCATCGATGATCGGCGAGTTGCCCGAGGTGCGGTAGAGCGTCTGCTTGATGGCCAGCACATGCGGGTCGGCGGCGGCCTGCTCGATGAACCGTTGCACCGAGGTGGCGAACGAGTCATAGGGGTGATGCAGGAGAACGTCGGCCCGCTGAAGAGCCTCGAACACGTCGACCGGGGATGCCGACTCCACCGGGGCCAGTTGCACATGCGTCCCGGGAAGGTAGCTGGCGTACTTGAGATCCTCGCGGTCGAGGTCGGCGATGTCGTGAAGACCTCGCAGATCGATCAGTCCCGGAAGGCGGAAAACCTCCTCGTCGGTGACGTCGAGTTCGGAGACGAGAAGGCCCAGAACGCGCTCGTCGATGTCCTCCTCGACCTCAAGCCGCACGGGGGGACCGAACTTGCGTCGCAGGAGTTCCTTCTCCAGCGCCTTGAGGAGGTTCTCGGCGTCGTCCTCCTCGACCTCGAGGTCCTCGTTGCGGGTGACCCGGAAGGTGTGGGCCGCCACCACCTCCATGCCCGGGAAAAGGCGATCGAGGTGTTCCCCGATGACGTCTTCGAGGGGCACGAAACGGTGGTTGCCCAGGGGAATGAACCGAGCAAGACTCCCGGGGACCTTCACACGAGCAAAGTGCTGCGACTCGGTCTTGGGGTTGCGGACCAGCACCGCCAGGTTGAGTGAGAGCCCGGAGATGTAGGGGAAGGGGTGGGCCGGGTCGACCGCGAGCGGAGTGAGCACCGGGAAGACCCGCTCCTTGAAGATCTTCTTGCAGTAGCGCTGCTCGTCGCGGGTGAGATCTGCCCACCGGATCAACTCGATGCCTTCGGACTTGAGCAGCGGTGTGATCTCGTCCTTGAACAGGCTGGCGTGGCGACCGACCAGATCCGAGGTCTTGGTCCAGATCCGCTCCAGAACCTCGCGCGGCATCAGCCCGGAGGCGGCCTTGACGGCCACGCCGGCGGCGATGCGGCGCTTGAGGCCGGCGACTCGGACCATGAAGAACTCATCGAGGTTGCTGGCGAAGATCGCGAGGAAGCGGACCCGCTCCAGCAGGGGCAGGTTGTCGTCCTCGGCGAGTTCGAGCACTCGCTGGTTGAACCGCAGCCACGACAACTCGCGGTCCAAGAAGCGGTCGGGGTGTTCTGTGACGGCGCCAGGCGCGGAAAGCAGGGACAGCACAGGCTCGGCACTCATTCGTTCAGTCTCTCAGGTTTCGGCCGTCCGTGTCGTCCGGCGGAGCGGCAATGTGGTCACGAGTTCATACCCCGTGGGGTATGCTTCGGCAACGACCGACCGATCCGGTGAAAGAGAGTTCTCCTGATGTGCCGAGCAGTGACCTGTCGCGAGTGTGGCAAGACCACCTGGGCCGGATGTGGCATGCACGTTGACCAGGTGCTGCGAAGCGTCCCCGCCTCCAACCGGTGCCCCGGTCACCCGAAGGAGCCGCGCACCGGCTTCATGGCCAAGCTCTTCGGCGCCAAGTCCTAACGCGACTCGCGGCGGTACTGCGCCTCGACGCGCGACCGGGTGAAGTCCCACCGCTCGTAGAGATGTACGGCGGGGTCGTTGTCCGCGTCGACGTACAAGATCACCTCGCGAGCTCCTTGGGAGTGGAGGTAGTCCAACCCCGCTGCGGTGAGCACGCCTCCGAGTCCGTGCCCGGCCGCATCCGGATCGACGGCAACCACATAGACCTCCCCGACCGCGTCGGGGTGCATCTTGGTCCAGTGGAAACCCGCCACGCGGCCCGCGCGCTCGGCGATGAGCAGTCCCTGGGGATCGAACCAAGCCTCACTCATCCGGCGGCGCAGATCGCCCTCGCTGAGGGCGCCCTGCTCCGGGTGGTGGGCGAAGGCGCGGGCGTTGATATCCAAGATGGTGGGGATGTCGGCGTCGGTGAAGCCACGCACCAGCACTGAGTCGGGCACCCGAGCGCCTAGCGGCGCCTCCAGCGGGCGGGCCATCACCCACAGGTCGCGGACGCGGTCGAAGCCGAAGCCTCTCGCCAACGAGCCGGCGGCCGGGTGGTCCACGTGCGACCAGGCCTCGAGGATCTCGTGGTCGGCAGCGAGGCTGGCGGTCAGCAACGCGGTCCCGATCCCGCGCCCGCGGGCGCCCGGACTGACCAGCAGGTCGAGTTCGCGGCCACGGAGCAGCGCGAAACCGTCGTGGTGAAGGAAGAGTTCGGCGGCCTCGAGGCCGCCGTGACGCAACTCCAGGGTGGCCGCCTCGTTGAGATTGACCACGCCGTCGTACGCATCGGCGGCGGCGACGATCCGGCGCACCTGAGCCGCCGGACCGTCATCGCGGGCCCAGTCGAAGTCGTGTGGTTCGACTCGAACCACGCTCACGGGCGCACCTCGACGTCGTGCTTGCTGCTCTCGCGCTCCTTGGGTGGCAGCACGAAGCGATAACCCACATTGCGCACCGTGCCGATCAACGCCTCGTTGTCGGCACCGAGTTTGGCGCGCAGCCGCCGCACATGTACGTCGACCGTGCGGGTGCCGCCGTAGTAGTCGTAGCCCCAGACCTCTTGGAGGAGTTGGTCCCGGGTGAAGACACGACCTGGGTGCTGGGCAAGGTACTTGAGGAGTTCGAACTCCTTGAAAGTCAGATCCAGCACGCGACCGCCGAGGCGGGCGGTGTAGGTGACCTCGTCGACGCTGACCTCGCCGGAACGGATGATGTGCGCCTCGGGGTCGGCGTCGCGCTGGTTGGCCAACCGTCCGATCGCGACTCTGAGTCGGGCCTCGACCTCGGCCGGTCCGGCGGTGGCCAGGACCACGTCGTCCATGCCCCAGTCATGACTCACCACGGCGGCGCCGCCCTCGGTGAGCACCACGATCACCGGCTTGTCCGAGCCGGTGGTGCGGATCAGGCGACACAGGTCCCGGGCGTGAGCGAGATCCTGTCGACCGTCGATCAGCACGGCGTCGCACTCGGGGGCATCGAGGAGCGCGCTGCCTTCCGCGGGAAGGATCCGCACCTGGTGTGGGAGGAGGGCGAGCGCGGGCAACACTCCGGCGCTGGGTTGCAGGGCGCTGGTGAGCAGCAACAACGTGCTCATCTGGCCTCCCGTGCCCGCGTGGTTCGCGGGGCTTGCTCGATGGGCAAGGATAACGAACATGAGTTCTGCGGGTCCGGCCGTCTCGGCTGGCGTGACGGTGCGCTACTGGGCCTCGGCCAAAGCGGCGGCTGGAACAGACGCCGACGTCGTGCCTGTCTCGGGGACGGTCTCGGTGGCTGAGGTGGTCGCAGCGGTCTGCGACCTGCGCGGCCCCAAACTCGCTGCTGTGGTGGCCGCCTGCTCAGTGTTGATCGGGGAGAAGCCGTTGGGCACCCGCGACCCCGCAGACGTCCTGGTCTCTCCTGGTGATGTGGTGGAGTTGCTGCCGCCCTTCGCGGGTGGGTGAGATGACGACCGGAGCATGGGTGCTGCTGATCGCCGTCGTCGCAGCCGTGGCGTTCGGGTTGTGGCGTGCGGCCCGCGACGGCCGCTTCCGTGGCACCCACAAGGTAGCCGGGGCCCTGGACGAGGGGGAGGTCTCCGCGAAGGCGGGAGGTCGACAGATCCCGGTGTGGGAAGGCATCGAGCTAGGCGAGCGGGCCACCCTGCTGCAGTTCTCCTCAGCCTTCTGCGCTCCATGTCGAGCGACCCGGGTGGTGTTGGCCGAGGTGGCGTCGGGTCTGCCGGGCGTCGTCCATCAGGAGATCGATGCCGAGCATCATCTCGATCTGGTACGCCGGGTAGGGGTCAGCCGGACCCCGACCACGTTGATCCTCGGACCCGATGGTGCCGAGTTGACCAGGGCCGTCGGTGCCCCGCGCAAGGCACTCGTGCTGGAGTCCCTGAACGCGCTGGGTATCACATAGCAAGACGAGTGTCCATGATATGGACGGTGGAATCCGGTTTCGGCGGCCAGCGTGGCAGCCTATGCCTCGTGTTCTCGACCATGCTGACGAAGCGCCGCGCAGTGGATCACTGCCTCGTGCGCTCCTCGCTGTGTCGAATGTCCTGATCCGGGTCTCACCCGCGGCCGCCCTCACGAGGTAGTCAGCCCGCGCCCTGAGGCTCCACGCATCGCCACCTCGTCAGGACATTCACGGATTCAGGAGCCACCCTCATGTCAGGCACCCAGCACACCCAGCACATCGACCCACGTGGTCCCCAGTTCGCCGCATCGCTCACCACCGCCGTGCTCGCAGCGGTTCTGCTGCTCGCGCCGAGCCCAGTCGGGATCGCGCTGCTCGCGGCCCAGGCAGTGTTCTTCCTCATCGGCGCGCTTCTCGGCGCCCAGCGCACGCCTTGGGGCGTGCTCTTCAAGCGGTTCGTGCGGCCACGACTCGCGCCACCCACACACTGGGAGGACGCTCGCCCGCCGCGCTTCGCGCAAGGGGTTGGTCTGGCCTTCGCTGTGGTCGCACTCACCGGTTACGCAGCCGGCGCCCCTGCTGTCGGAGCCGTGGCGACAGGATTCGCCTTGGCGGCCGCGCTGCTGAACGCGGCCTTCGGTCTGTGCCTGGGCTGCGAGCTCTACCTGACCGTCAAGAAGCTCACCGCGCGGGTCTCGACTCCGGAGCCGGAGCCGGCGCGCACCTGAGGAACGCCGGCTAGCTGGGTCGGATGCTCAGGAACTCACGTGCCTCGGTCGGCGTCATCGGGCGCCGACCGGCGAGCGCGCCCAGCGCAGCAGCGCGCTCGACAAGTTGAGCGTTGCGCTCCACCGGAACGCCCTTGGCCAGGGTCAGCACGTCCTCCATGCCGACGCGTAGTTGACCGCCCTTGCTCAGCGCGGCCAAGGCCACCGGCAATGTGCTCCGGCCGACCCCGGTGGCGGACCAACTCGTGACCTGGGGCGGCAACATCGCCACCGCGGTGACCAGGGCGTCGGCTGTTCCAGGCATGCCCCCGGGCACGCCCATCACGAAGTCGCAGTGCACCTTGCCGCCGTACGGCAGACCGTGGCGGTCCAAGAGAGTGCCCAACGCCCGCACCTGGCCGGTGTCGAAGAGCTCGAACTCCGGGACCACCTGCCGCTCCTGCGACAGCTGGTAGAGCTCCTGGATGAACGGCCAGGGGTTGAGGAACACGTCGTTGCCGAAGTTGGTCGTGCCCATCGTCAGGCTGCAGGAGTCCGGCTCGGCATCCAGCACCGCCAACCGTCGCTCCAGCGGGTCGTGGACCGAGCCGCCGGTCGAGAGCTGGATGACCAGGCCGGTGTTCTCGCGGAGGGCGGCCACGGTGTCCTTGAGGCGCTGCGGGTCCAGGGTGGGCTCGTGGTTCTCGTCGCGAATATGCACGTGCACCAGCGCCGCCCCAGCCGCTTCGCTCTCCTGCGCGGCCACCACGAGCTCGTCGAGGGTAGTGGGCAGTTGCGGACAGTCCGTTTTGGTCGTCTCGGCACCCGTGGGCGCGACGGTGATCATGAGTGCAGCGGGGTCAACAGCCATGTGTCCATCCAACACCCGCCGCTAGGCGGCGGCCAACGCGACCGCGAAGATGGACCTCATGCGCGCGGTCATCCAACGAGTCAGGCAAGCCCAGGTCACCGTGGGTGGAGAGGTCGTCGGCCGGATCGATCGCCCCGGCCTGGTGGTGCTGCTGGGCGTCACCCACGACGACGGACCGGCCCAGATCGAGTGGCTGGCCGCCAAGCTCGCCGGGTTGCGCATCCTGCGTGAGGAACAGTCGGCGCTCGACGTCGAGGCTCCGGTGCTGGTGGTCTCTCAGTTCACTCTCTACGCCGACGTGCGCAAGGGGCGTCGCCCGGGATGGAGTGCGGCCGCGCCCGGGCCCGTGGCCGAACCGATCTACGCAGCCTTCTGCGATGCGTTGGCCCGCCTCGGTCTTGAAGTGGCTCGGGGTCGATTCGGGGAGGACATGCTGGTCTCACTCGACAACGACGGTCCGATCACGTTGGTTATCGACACCCCCTGAAGGCCCGTTTCAGTAGACGAGGGCCTGCACATCGTCGGTGAGTACCTCGTCGACGTACGCCGCCGCCCCGGCGACACGCACCCCAGGCAGCAGGTCGGATTCTTCGAGGCTTCGACGAACCGCGCACTGCGAACACACCGTGACCGAGCCCGCGGCCAGAACCTGCTCCAGCAGCGCATCCATGGCGACGGCGTGCGGGAGTGAGATGTCCGCGGCCCGTCCGGGCACCGCGAGCCAGGCGGCTTCCCCGGTCAACCAGAGGCTGACCGAAGCGCCTGCGACAGCCGCAGTCGCGGCGACCGTGAGGGCTTGATTGGCCCGCTCCGGCGCCTCGGCTCCGCAGGTGAGCTTGACCACGAGTGTGCGCATGACCCGCAGTATCCCCCGCCTGAGCCCGTCGCCTCAGAGTCGCGTGTTCGGTGGGCCCGGCTCGACCCCATCGGCTCGAGCAGGCAGACTCGGGGCGTGGCTTTCGAGATCCCCGACAACATCCACCCCAACTGCGCCCGGCTGGCCTGGCTGATCGGACGGTGGCAAGGCAACGGACATGGCGAGTGGCCCGGCAAGGAGCCGTTCCAGTTCGGCCAAGAGCTGATCTTCCAACAAGACGGCCGACCGTTCATCCACTACATGAGCCGCAGTTGGATCCTCGATGCCGACGGCAATCACGTACGCGAAGCAGCCCAAGAAACCGGATTCCTGCGTCCCCAGCCCGACGGGACCCTGGAGGTGGTGTTGGCCCACAACCTCGGCTTCGTGGAGGTCTGGTACGGCGAGATCCACCCGGAGCAGCCGCGCTTCGAGATCGTCACCGATGCGGTCGCTCGCACCGAGACCGCCAAGGAGTACGTCGGCGGCAAGAGGCTCTATGGCTATGTCAACGGCGACCTCCTGTATGCCTTCGATATGGCCGCGGTCGGACAACCCCTCCAGCCGCACACCCATGCCCAACTGACCCGCGTGTGACGCGATGCCGGGGAGTGTGGATTGGCGCGACCGGCTGCGGGCCAGTGGTCACCGGCTCACCGCCCAACGCGAGCAGGTCCTGGCTGCGGTGGAGGCGCTGGGGCATGCCACGCCCGATGAGATCCACGCCTACGTCCAGGACGCCGGGATCAACCTCTCGACGGTCTATCGGACCTTGGAACTTCTCGACGAGTTGGGTCTGATCCGCCACGCCCATATCTCCGACCGGGCTCCGACCTATCACTCGGTCACCGACCACGAGCATTTCCACCTGGTCTGCCGAGGTTGCCGCCAGGTGATCAGCGTGCCCGAGAACCGACTGCGCGGCCTGAGCGAGCAGGTGCGCGCCGAGCACGGATTCAGCGTCGACACCGCCCACCTCACGGTCTTCGGACTGTGTGGCTCCTGCCAGAAGTGACTGGCCGGCCCATGGACGGAGAAGGCAAGCCTGGACTGCTTGCCAGGACTCTGGCCATGTCACTGTGCGGACTGGTCATGACCGGGTGTGGCACCACACCAGCAACGTCAACCGCGGACGGGAGCGACACGCCTCGGCCATCACCCACCGTCCACACCCCCAGCGCGATGCCGAGCACGCCGCCGGGTATCCCGAGCCCGGCCACCTCGAGTGATGCCGGAGCCGTGGCTTTCGGCCGGGCGGTGGTGCGCACGTTCTACTTCGCCCTTTCAACCCGAGATGCCACGTTCCTGACCGATCTCGTCGCCCCGAGAACCAGATGCCGTGGGTGTGCCGACACGGTGGCGGAGATCGAGCGCCTCCGCGAGGCCAGCCAGTACCAACTGCCGGGGCGGGTCCGGATCCTGAAGGCCGAGGTGACCGGCCGAGAGGATCCACGGGTCATCGTGACCGCGCTGGTCCGGGTGCGGCCGGGGACCTGGCTCGCCGAGGCGGACGGAGCCGGTGGAGTGCTGGCCGGTCAACGCCGGGTGCGGTTCACGTTGCTGCTCGCCTGGGATGCTCGCCGGGAGGCGTGGCAACTCAAGGACTACAACGTCTCGGCCTAGCCGAGTTGGACCGACAGGAGAGGATGTCACCTATGGGGTACCACTCGCCGTTGCTGTCCACTCCCGGTGCGGTCGTCGCCGATGGTGTGGATGCCGGGGTGGCTGCCCACTACGGATCGTTCAACCTCGAGCAGCGGTTGTTGTCCTCCGGGGATGGATTCGTCGACCTCTCCCACCGAGACACCGTCCGGGTGGCCGGTCCGGAGAGGTTGACCTGGCTGCACGCGCTGACCACCCAACACCTGAGCGACCTGACCCCCGGGACCTACACCGAAGCTCTGGTTCTCTCCCCGCAGGGGCATGTCGAGCACGCCTTGGCCGGGTACGACGACGGTGAGTCCTTTGTGGCCCACACCGAGCCCGGGACAGGGGAGTCGCTGGTCACCTGGTTGCGCCAGATGCAGTTCATGACCCGCGTCGAGATCGACCTGACCACCTCGAAGACCGCGGTGGTGTGGCGCAAGGGTGCCTACCTCTTCGTTCCTCGTGACGACCTGGCCACCTTCGCCCAGGCAGCGGGAGAACCGTGCGGTCTTTGGGCGCACGAAGCACTGCGCATCGCACGCGCCGAACCTCGATGGGGACTGGACACCGACCATCGGACCATCCCCAACGAGACCAGTTGGATGGCGTCTGCGGTGCACCTCGACAAAGGCTGCTACCGCGGCCAGGAGACAGTGGCCCGGGTGCACACGTTGGGCCGCCCGCCGCGCCGGATGACCTGGCTGCACTTGGACGGCTCGGAGAACAGGCTCCCCGAGGTCGGTGCCGACGTGATGCTCGATGACCGGGTGGTCGGACGCATGGGCACCTCGGCGCGTCATCACGAACTCGGACCGATCGGGTTGGCCCTGATCAAGCGGTCGACCGACCTCACCGCGGCCCTCACCGTCGACGGCCTGACTGCCGGGCAGGAGATGCTCGTCGACCCCGAGGTCGGGCTTCACGTGCGCCCTCGGCTCTAGTGCTTCGCCTCACACATCGGGCGCCAACGGTGCCCGCTATGTCACAATTCCTCGTCACGTCGCGAAAGGCACAGTCTGTGGAATCCGAAGAGCGGCCCTGGGGGTCCTGGCACGTGCTGCACGTGCATGACGGCTATAAGGTCAAGCGGATCCACGTCAAGCCGCATTCGCGGTTGTCCTACCAGACCCACGAGCACCGCGAAGAGCACTGGGTCATCGTGCGCGGCACCGCGACCTGCACCGTCGAGGGGGTCGACATTGTGATGACCCCTGGCCACTCACTCGACGTACCCATCGGAGCCAAGCACCGCATCGCCAACCAGCACGATGAGGAACTGGTGATCATCGAGGTGCAGTTGGGCAGTTACACCGGCGAGGACGACATCGTCCGCCTCGACGACGACTACGGTCGCTGACCCGATTGCCTGGCTAGTTGCCGGAGTTGATCATCCCGGCGCCGACCGTCACACCGGTCGCCTCGTCGATCAAGATGAACGAGCCGGTGGTGCGGTTCTTGGAGTAGGGGTCGCAGAGCAACGGCACCGTGGTGCGCAGTTGCACACGCCCGATCTCGTTGAGCCCAAGGCCCTTCTCGGCGACATCGTGAGTGTCACGGTGCAACGTGTTCACGTCCAAGCGGTACTGGATCTCCTTGACCATCACGCGACCCGAGCGCGTGGTGTGCTTGATGGCCAGCTTCTGGCGCGGGCGCAGGGGAGCATTGGTCATCCAGCACACCATCGCGTCGATGTCCTGGCTGGGCTTGGGCGCGTTCTTGACCCGGGCGATCATGTCGCCTCGGCTCACGTCGACGTCGTCGGCGAGTCGCACGGTGACGCTCATCGGCGGGAACGCCTCGGAAACCTCCTGGTCGGCCAGGTCGATGCCGGCGATCGTGCTGGTCATGCCGCTGGGCAGGACGACGACCTCGTCACCGGGCTTCAGGACCCCTCCGGCGATCTGACCGGCATAGCCGCGGTAGTCGTGGAACTCCTCTGACTTGGGGCGTACGACGTACTGCACCGGGAAGCGAGTGTCGACCAGGTCCCGGTCGGAGGCCACGTGCACATGCTCGAGGTGATGCATCAGCGTCGGTCCGTGGTACCAGGGGGTGTTCTCACTGCGGGTCACCACGTTGTCGCCCTTGAGCGCCGAGATCGGGATGACCTCGAGGTCGGGGATGGCCAACTTGGTGGCGAACTGGGTGAACTCGTCGTGGATCTGCTCGTAGACCTGCTCGGACCAGTCGACGAGGTCCATCTTGTTGATCGCCAGCACCAGGTGCGGCACCCGCAGCAGACTGAGCAGCACCGCATGCCGACGGCTCTGCTCGGTCAGACCGTGGCGCGCATCGACCAGCACCAGACCCAGGTCGGCGGTCGAGGCGCCGGTGACCATGTTGCGGGTGTACTGAATGTGGCCGGGGGTGTCGGCGATGATGAACTTGCGCGACGGGGTGGCGAAGTAGCGATAGGCAACGTCGATGGTGATGCCCTGCTCACGCTCGCTGCGCAACCCGTCGGTGAGTAGCGCGAGGTCGGTGTAGTCGTAGCCCTTGGAGTGACTGGTCGCCTCCACGGCTTCGAGTTGGTCCTCGAAGATCGCCTTGGAGTCCAGCAGGAGGCGTCCGATCAGGGTCGACTTGCCATCGTCGACCGACCCGGCGGTCGCGAATCGCAAGAGGTCCATCCGACCCCTGCCCACGTGAGGTTCGGTCGTAGCGATCTCGGGTGCCATCAGAAGTAGCCTTCCTTCTTGCGGTCCTCCATGGCTGCTTCGGAGAACTTGTCGTCACCACGCGTCGCGCCGCGCTCGGTGACCCGGGCGATGGCGATCTCGTCGATGATCTTGTCGATGGTGTCGGCCTCGGACTCCAAGCACCCGGTCAGGGTCAGGTCGCCCACGGTGCGGAACCGCACCTGCTTCGTGACGACCTCTTCGCCAGCCCGGCAGGGGTTGTAGTCCGATTCGGAGAACCACATGCCGTCGCGCCGGAAGACGCGCCGCTGGTGGGCGAAGTAGATGCTGGGGATGTCGATCTGCTCGCGACCGATGTAGTGCCAGATGTCGAGTTCGGTCCAGTTGGAGAGCGGGAAGATGCGCATGTGCTCGCCCTCGTGGATGCGCCCGTTGTAGAGGCTCCACAGTTCGGGTCGCTGGTTCTTGGGGTCCCACTGACCGAAGTCGTCACGGTGGGAGTACACCCGCTCCTTGGCGCGCGCCTTCTCCTCATCGCGGCGTCCGCCGCCGAAGGCCGCGGTGTAGCCGTTCTCCTCGATCGCGTTGAGCAGCGTGCCGATCTGGAGTCGGTTGCGGGTGGTCTTGCCGTCGTCGATCACGATGCCGTCCGCGATGGCCTGCTCGACACTGGCAATGACCAGTTTGGCGCTGAGCCGGTCGACCCACCGGTCACGGCAGGCCAACACCTCGGGGAAGTCGAAGCCGGTGTCCACCTGCAGCAGCGGGAAGGGCACCTTGGCCGGGTAGAAGGCCTTCTGAGCCAGCCGGAGCATCACAATGGAGTCCTTGCCGCCCGAGAACATCAAGACCGGCTTCTCGAACTCCGCGGCCACCTCCCGGAAAATGTGAATCGACTCAGCCTCGAGTTGGTCGAGTTGGCTGAGCCGGTAATCGGCATGCGTGCGCGGTTTGTCTTGTGACATGGATTGGGTGTCCTCGTTCCGTTGGCTGAACCCGGGCGACAGCCTACCGGTCACAGTGTGTTGTCCTCTAAAAAGTGGACGTGGGAAACTACCCACTGTGAGCAGCCCCACCTTCGTCGTCGCCGGTGCCGCGCGTTGTGGCACCACGGCACTCATCGAGGGGCTGCGGCGACACCCTCGAGTGTTTGTGACCGTGCCCAAGGAGCCGCACTATTTTGCCCTCCACGGCACCCAACCGGCGTTCACTGGGCCCGGGGACGCCACCATGATCAACGCGCGAGCGGTCGTCGCGGAAGATGAGTACCTCGCGCTGTACCCCGACGATGTCAGCGCCTACGAAGCGGTCGGTGAGGGCTCGACCTCCACGTTGTACTACTACGAGCGGGCAATCCCAGAGATCGAGCGACTCGCCCCGGACGCGCAGGTCCTGGTGATGCTGCGCGAGCCCGTGGCGCGGGCCCAGTCTGCCTACGACTTCCTTGTCTCGCGAGGCTACGAGGGGCTCCCGTCGTTGCTCGACGCGGTGCGCGCCGAGCCCCAGCGCACCGCCGAGGGCTACCACCACCTTTGGCACTACGAAGGGATGGGCCACTACGCGCAGTCGCTGGCGGCGTTTCGCGACGTGTTCGGCCCCGACCGGTTGCGAGTGATCTTCCAAGACGATCTGTCCTCCAACGGGTCCTCGACCATGGTCTCGGCCTTGCGGTTCATCGGGACGACTCCGGAGCCCGGCGAGGACGGCGACGTCGCCACGGTCAACGCCGCCGGTGCGCCGCGAAGTCGCGCCTTGTCTTTGCTGGTCCATCACACGGCGTCGCGTCCATGGGCCCGCAAGGCCTTCAGAGCCGCGACCACGTGGGAGCAGCGCGAGCGCTTCCGCCGAGCGCTTCTGCGCCAACGTGTGGGGGTCCCGTGGGAGGTTCGCAAGGAACTCGGGCCTCGATTCGCCGCCGAGAAAGCCCAGTTGCGGGCACTGCTTCCCGACCTGACCGGGGGCAGGCCACTGCCGGAGTGGCTGGGCACATAGCCCTGGCTCGAGTGTTGCCCCCGAGGCGATCTGGATTGATTCCGGCCCGAATCAGGCTGGCGGAATCAATCCGAGTCGATCTGCCGGATGTAGGGCGCCCCGAACATCGGGAGTCCCTCGGACTTGCGGATCAGCCCCCACAGCAGGGGTACGACGACGAGCATCCCCAAGCCGACGTACAACGCGATCAAGGGGTTGAACTCGCCGGCGGAGTTGAGCAGCGGAGACCACCCGGCCTTGCCGAGCAGAGCCACGGCCGAGACCGAGAGCACCACGACGATGCCGCGTCGGATCACCGACTGGGGCACCTTGGGGGCCAGGGTGCTGCCCAACATGGTTCCGGGCACCGAGCCGATCACGAGTGGGATCAGGATCGACCAGTCGAGACCGTGGAGCATGACATTGGACAGCGCTGCGGCCAGGACCAACGGGACAGCCTGCACGAGGTCGGTGCCGACCAGACGCACCGCAGCGAGACCGGGGTAGAGCATCAGCAACGCGATCATGATCACCGAGCCCGACCCGACGCTGGTGATGCCGACCAGGAGTCCGCCCAGCGCGCCGACCAGAAGCGTCGGGATGGGACGAATCGGCGGATCGTCGTTGGTGTCATGGGTGCCGCGCCGCACCCTCCGCAGGTTGACCCAGAGGCGCACGGCGTAGGTCGCTGCGGCGAAGATCAGTGCGAATCCGATCGCGAGTTTGAGCAGGTGATCGAGTTGGGTGGCGTCACCGCCGGCCATCCAGGACACCAGGTACGGGCCGAGCAGCGCCATCGGGACCGACCCCAGGGCCAGCCAACCGGCGAGTTTGAGGTTGGGAGAACCCTTGCGATGGTGGACCAGCGCCCCGCCGGACTTGTAGATCGCCGCGGCGGTCAGATCGGCGGTGACGACCGTGGCGGCGTCACCCACCCCGAGCAGGATCAGCGCGGGGGTCATGAGGGCGCCGCCGCCCATGCCGGTGAGCCCCACGATGATGCCGACGAAGAAGCCCGCTGCCAAAATGCCCAAGAACGCAGTTGTGATGAAGTCCATGAAATTCCCTCTCAGAGTCGCTGAAGGCTACTTAACTACTCGACTTTCAAGCAAATCGACTCGCCCACAATGGCGCGGCCAGCGACCTGCCAGTATTGAGTCCGTGTCCGTTGCCGACTCCCCTCGACCTCAGCACTGCCCCAGCCCGGTGGAAGCAGACGATCTGGAACTCCTGCTCTCCGGCGCGCTGGCACCCCTGCGCTCCTTCGGGGTCGACCCGGCGATCTCGTTGGCTCTCCCTGACGGTCTGAGCGAGGTCGAACTCGTCGATCCTGAGGGCATGCCCGTCGCTGTGGTGTACGCCGACGGCGCACTCCGCCCGCTGGCCGCTCACGTGACGGGTGCCTTCCGACGGCTCTATCTCTCCCCGGCGCAGGTCCAGGAGGCTTATCCCGGCTACCTCACGGTGCCGGTGGCGGCGGCGCTCACTGATGCCGACCTCGCGTCGATCGACGGTGCCCGTGCGCCGGGTCAGGGTGTGGTCCTGTTGACGCTGGCGGGGACCGGCACCCCCCAAGGCCTATCCGGAGTGGGACTGATCCGAGCCTCGCTCGCCGCGGCCGAGACCCTTGGCAACGCGGCCGTGGTGGCCGTCGCGCTGGCAAGCCACGGCGATCCGGAAACCGATCACCGCCTGGGCCAGGTAGTCGTCGGCAACTATGCCGGTGCCGGCGGGGTCGTGGCCGTGACCGGCGTAGGCGACCATCCGGCGGCCATCGCCGCGGTCATCGACCAGGACCAGCCTCCGGTCGGAGAACGTGGCCTGGTGGTGTTCTTCACCGGACTGTCCGGAAGTGGCAAGTCCACGCTGGCTCGGGCCTTGCACGATCGCATCCTCGAGTCAGGAGGGCGCACCGTGACCAGCCTCGACGGCGACGTGGTCCGCCGCAATCTCAGCGCCGGGCTCACCTTCTCCAAGGAGGACCGCGAAACCAATATCCAACGGATCGGGTGGGTGGCCGCCGAGATCAGCCGCCATCGCGGCATCGCGATCTGTTCCCCGATCGCTCCCTTCGACAGCACTCGCCAACACGTCCGCCGAGACGTCGAGGCGGCCGGTGGCACGTTCTTCCTGGTGCATGTCTCGACCCCCCTGGCCGAGTGTGAACGCCGGGACAAGAAGGGGATGTATGCCAAGGCGCGGGCCGGGATCATCCCCGAGTTCACCGGGATCTCCTCCCCCTATGAGGCCCCCCTCGACGCTGATGTCGTGGTCGACACGACCGGCATCTCGATCGAGGAGGCGTTGGACAGAGTGATCGTGGCGCTTGCTCGAGAAGACGTGCTCGATCTGGAGTGACCGACCGACCTCGCCCTCACAGGCTGCCATGGTCGTAGGGTCTGCCTGTGACTGCTCGCCCTACTGCCAAGCCGATCGTGGCCGAGATCGTCCGATCCGGATTCGTCGAAGGCCATCACTACGGGTCCGTCGTCGCCATCGACGCCGACGGATCCCCCGTTCTGGCCATCGGCGATGTGACATCGCCGGTCTTGCCACGCTCGTGCAACAAGCCACTCCAGGCACTGGCTATGGTGCGCTGCGGCCTTGACCTCCACGACGAACTCTTGGCCCTGGCTTGCGCCTCACACTCCGGCGAGCCGTTCCATCTCGACGGCGTACGCCGGATCCTGGCCGGTGCCGGTCTGGATGAATCCGACCTGCAGACCCCGCCGGACTACCCGCTCGACGACGATGCCCGCGACCAGATGGTGCGATCTGGTGGCGGCAAGTCCGCCATTGCGATGAACTGCTCGGGCAAGCACGCCGCCATGCTCGCCACGTGTGTTCTCAACAGCTGGCCAACGCGGACCTACCTGTCTACCGACCACCCGCTCCAGCAGGCCATCGCCGAAACATTCGCCGAGATGACCGGCGAGCCGGTGGCGGTGACCGCGGTCGACGGGTGCGGTGCGCCGCTGCTATCGACATCGCTGACCGGTTTGGCGCGCGCGTTCGCCACGTTGGCGACGGCCACCGGTGGGCCCGAGCGAGCCATCGCCGATGCCATCCGCTCCCACCCGCATTTCGTCTCCGGCACCCGACGCGACGAAGCTGCCATGATCCGTGCCGTGCCGGGTGCGATCGCCAAGGGCGGAGCCGAGTCCTGTTACGTGCTGGCGTTGGCCGATGGCCGGGCCGTGGCGCTCAAGCACGATGATGGCGCTCCCCGAGTCCGCCCGGTGGTGATGGCTGCGGTGCTCGACCGCCTGGGAGTCTTCGGCGAGCCCGGTGTCGACGCGGCGGCGGCCAGGGCGACCGGGAAACTCCCGCTCCTAGGCGGTGGTGAGGTCGTGGGGGAGATCCGCGCGGTCCTGGGCGACTAGCTGAGCCTCGCCGTGACCTGAGACCATGCGCTAACACGGCAAACCGGCCCCTCAAGCCTCTGACGTGCGGAAAGTGATCAGGCTCACCCCGGCTTAGCTTGATTCTGCTAACAATAGTTAGCATGATGAAGCCATGGGAAAGTCCAAGGTCGGCAAGACCGTCGAGTCGCTCGGCGACTACCTCAAGGAGCAGCGAGTCACCGCTCAGCTGACCTTGCGGCAACTCGCCGATCAGGCCGGTGTCTCCAACCCGTACCTCAGCCAGATCGAGCGTGGTCTGCGGCGTCCGTCCGCCGACGTACTGCAAGCGCTGGCCAAGGCTCTGCGGATCTCGGCCGAGCAGTTGTACGTCCAAGCCGGGATCCTCAATCCCGACGACGACGTGCGGTCGGTGGAGTTGGCCATCCTGGCCGACACCAGCCTGACCGAGCGGCAAAAGCAGTCGCTGCTCGACATCTACCAGTCGTTTCGAGCCGGCAACCCGACCGCGGTCGAGACGCCGCAGGAAGCCGGGGAGCAACCCGGTGACCAACCCCGCAAGACCACCAAGAAG